>CAZANT010000193.1:0-5190 GCA_964486575.1 uncultured Burkholderiaceae bacterium
TCGTTAACACCATAAATAGTGAAGCTGACCTGTTGGCTGGTGCCATCCGCCGCAGTCACCGTAAAACTGTCCACCTTGGTCTGGCCCGCCCCCAGGTACTGCGTGACACTGTTGGCCACCGTGTAGGTGTAGCTGCCGTCGATGTTCAGGCTCAGGCTGCCCAGATTGCCCTCTGCACCCGTCACGCTGGTGCTGAAGCTGGCTTCGTTCTGGTCAAGGTCACTGATCCCAATGGTGCCGCTGGCAGTGAGGTTCCCGCTGGCGTCGGGGTTCAGGTCTTCGGTGACGCTGGCGACGGTGGGCTCGCCAATGTCGGGCCTGTCGTTCGTGCCCCGGATGCTGAACTGAACATTCTTGGTCGTGCCGTCCAGGCTGGTGACGGTGAAGGTGTCGACTCGGCTCTGGCCTGCACCCAGGTTCTGGGTCAGGCTGTTGGCCACGGTGTAGGTGTAGCTGCCGTTGGCTTCGAGTTCCAGGCTGCCGAGGTTGCCGACTGCGCCGGTGACGGTGGTCTGGAAGCTGTTTTGTCCAGGGGTGGGGTCGTTGATGGCAATCGTGCCGCTGGCGGTGAGGTTGCCGCTGGGGTTGACGGCCACGTCTTCGGTGACGCTGGCGGTGCTGGGGTTGCCGATGACGGCGGCGTCGCTGGCGCCGTTGATGGTGAACTCGATGGCTTTGGTGGTGCCGTCGGCGGCTGTGACGGTGAAGGTGTCGACCTTGGTCTGCCCTGCCCCCAGGTCCTGGGTGGCGCTGTTGGCCACCGTGTAGGTGTAGTTGCCGTTGGTGGCGAGGCTCAGGCTACCGAGGTTGCCGGCTGTGCTGATGACGCTGGTCTGGAAGGCGGCCTGGCCGGGGTTGGGGTCGGTGATGGCCAGGGTGCCGCTGGCGGTGAGGTTGCCGCTGTCGTTGACGGCCAGGTCTTCGGTGACGCTGCTGTTGCTGGGGTTGCCTATGGTGGCGGCAACGGGTGGGTAGGTGAGGTCGTAGATAACTTGGTCGACGGTGGGGCGAAAGGCGGTGGTGTCGGTGCTGGCGTTGACGACTGCCAGGGCTTCTCGGACGAAGGCGGCGGCGTCGTTGCCGACGTAGGCGTTGCGCTCGTCGGTGGTGTCGAGTTCGGTGGTGAAGTAGGTGGCCACGGTGACGCGGTTGGCCACCGTCAGGGCGTCGCCGCCGGTGTCTTTCTCTGCAGCGGCGAGGATGGCGAGGGAGACTTTGGCGAGGCTCAGGCGGCCGGAATCAATCTCGCCTGCCCAGTAGGCCAAGCCACCAGCGTCGGGGTCGCGGTCGAGGACGTTTTGGTAGATGGCGGTGACGCGCTCGACGGTGCTGGTGCCGGCGAAGAGGGTTCGGGATTCTTCGCTGTTGCCAAAACCATTGATGAGGGCGCGCACGGTGGCGTTGGTGTCAAAGGCGTCGAGCAGGGCTTGGGTGGTGGTGGGGGCGCCAGAATCTGCCAGGGCCTGTGCTGCCAGTAAGCCGGTGGGGTCTGCAGGCCGTCCGAAGTACGCAATGTAGAACTTTTGCAGAACCTCGTGGTAGGCGGTGGCGGGCATGGCGTAACTCCCCAAACATAAAGTGATGGGAAATTACTCATTCACATGAATTGAAGATTGCCAAATATTTCAAACTCAATAAATCTAAACGGCACGGTCAGCCACTCAGGTGATCAAGCCATACCCAAATGTGTTCTGGTTTAACGGATCTCGATTTGACGCGGGGTTGCTTCCCGCTGTCCAACACCTAAGGCGACACCAGAAACGCTTAAATTCAGACGCTTCACGCCAGCATTGCAACAAACTGAAATGTTCCGGCTGTCCGGCCTGATACCTTGCTGTTTTTGGCTTTGCCTGAAATCATGGCGAGTGTTCGCCCTAGCCTGTCAGCGACCCCACCATGCCCTCTCCACCCTTAGCGCCACATACCGCTGCAGCTCCAGCACCTAACATGCACAGGGTTACGCCATCACTGCGGCTCCATCTCCGAAGTCTCCTGGCACGGTGGCTCACTTGGGCTGCAGCGATTGCAATCCTCCTCGGCGCTGGCCCCGCCTTGGCGCTGGACGATCTGGTGACCCAGCGCGGTGTGCTGGTAGACCCCTCCGGCACATTGACAGTGGAGCAGGTGGCACAGCGGACCGACTTTCGACCCGTCACCGGCCCCGTGTCCCGTGGCTACACCACGGCAGCCACCTGGCTGCGCATTGAGGTGGCTCCCACGCTTCAAGGCCAGGTGGTCGTGGTGGTTCAACCGTCCTATCTGGACGATCTGAGGCTCTACAGTCCGCGCGAACGGGCGACCCAACCCACCGGTTTCTTGCTCACCGGCACCGTTGTGAGACCGTCTGCCGGTATCGGGACCGATGGTTTTACCGCCGCCGGGGTCGTGGCCGACGCCAGCGCAGCCGAATGGCTGGAACAGCGCTCCGGCGACCAGATCGCGCTGTCCGCCAAACCACTCAAGAGCGTCTACCCCACCTTCATCGTGCCCTCTCGGCCGGACCGGTCCACGGTGCACTACCTGCGCCTGCAGACCACCAGCGTCAGCCTGCTGCACGTGATGGCATTGAGTGTGTCCGACCAGATGACCTTCGACACGGCCATTCACTCCGCCGTCAGCGCCTACGTGGGCTTAATCCTCGTCTTGGCAGGATTTGCTTTCGTCTGCTGGCGCATCACGCGTGACCGCATCTGGGCGCTGGACTCCGCCTTCCAGGTCGTCACCGTGCTGTTCACCCTGTCGATCATGGGCATCGGCGGTCGGTACTGGTTCGCTGAATGGCCAGAGGCGGCGGATTTGTCGACCAGCCTCATGTCGGTCAGTCAGTTGGCTGTGGCTGGCTGGTTCTTCTGGCGTCTGTTTGCCGCCTACGGCGCACCAGGTTGGACCACCTGGCTGTACCGAGGCAGTCTGCTGCTCTTCCCTGTAATGATCGCGCTGATCTGGCTGGGCGATCCACGTACCGCAGTGTCCATCAACTCCAATCTGATCCTGCTGCAAACGCTGGTCGGGATGGTGATCATCTGGTTCATTCCCATCCAAGACAGAATACAGCGCGTCCTGTTGCGGTTCGTTTACATCGGCCTGACGGTGTACCTGCTGTACTTCATCTTGCCCCTGCTGGGTTTGGCCAAACCCACCGAGTTCAACCTCTACCCCGCGCTGGGTTCCAACCTCTTCAGCGGCCTAATGGTGCAGGCGGTGCTGTGGCGACGCACCCATTTGCAGATCAGGGAGCGAAACGCCCTGCGGCTGCAATTGGAGGCCTCTAAACAGGCGACCGAGTACGAGGCGGCCCGCCGGACCGAGGCAGCAAACCTCCTGGGCATGCTGGTCCATGAGATCAAGAACCCGTTGGCTTCCATTGCGATTGCCAGCAAAACCCTGTCCAAGGCCTTGCCAACGGACGCAGCCGAGTCGGGTGCCGCCAACGCGTCAGAACAGCAACTGCGTTTCATCCAGAACGCCGTTCAGGGCATCGACGCAGTGCTGGAACGCTGTGTGGACGCCGACCGGCTGGAACAAGGCGCGCTGCGGGTGCAAACCCAGTCCCACGACGTGGCCCAATTGCTGGCCGACTGGGTGAGCACTGAGCCAGAGGTCCACCGGATACGGCTGGCGCTGGCGGCCCCGCTGCCCGCCGAGGTGGATGCACCCCTCTTGTGCCTGATGGTGCGCAACCTGCTGAACAATGCCCTGAAATACTCGCCAGAAGGCTCGGAGGTCTGGCTCACTTTGGCACCGACCGGCCACACGGGGGCTGGCAACACCGGGGCTGGAAAGACAAGTACAGGGAAAGCGGGCGTGGAGTCATCGGACCAGCCTGGATTTTTGTTGAAGGTGGTCAACGCGGTGGGCAAAGCCGGCGTGCCAGATCCCGAGCGCCTGTTCCAGAAGTACTACCGCGCGCCCCACGCCCAGCGACAAACCGGCACGGGCCTGGGCCTGTACTGGGTGCACGGGGTGGCGCAGTTGCTGGGTGGCTGGGTGGCGCACCGGTTTGTGGCGGGCGATCCGCTGCCGGTGGTGTTCGAACTGTGGCTGCCGGCAGGGCCTGCTGACGACGCAGGCACCGTGGAGACCAGCTCATGAACGCCGAGGCAGAAGGCAAAGGCCCGACCGGCGACTCTGGCAAATCGGGGGGCTCTCACCTGTCCGCCGATACCAATCCCGACCTGGCAACCGGAGCGCCCGTACAGCAGTCCCTCGACATTGTGGTGGTGGAAGACAACGACGCCTTGCGCGAGCAACTCATGGCGTTTCTGGCCCGGCCTGGCTGGCGGCTGCGTGGCGCCGACTGTGGCGAAGCGCTGGACGCGCTGCTGCGGGATCAACCTGCAGATGTGGTGGTGCTGGACCTGAACCTGCCGTTTGAAGACGGCACCAGCATCGCCCGGCGGCTGCGGGCGGCGTTCCCTGCTATGGGCATTGTGATGCTGACCGCCCGGGTCCGGCCGGTCGACCGCACCACTGGTTACGCCGGCGGGGCCGATGTGTACCTGACCAAGCCAACGAATGTAGAGGAACTGGAGTCGGTAATTCAGAACCTGGCGCGGAGGCTGGCACCGCAGCCGGGCGCAGATTCAGCCTTGGTACTGGACCAGACCGCCCGGTGCTTGCGCCTGCCAGGGGGTGACAGCATCCTCCTCGGCTTGAAGGAAACCCAGTTGCTGAGGTTGCTGGCCATGGCGCCGGAGCGCCAGTTGGACACCGACTACTTGCTGCACCAGCTTTACCAGGATGACGCCGCCCCCTCCAGGCGGGAGCACATGACGGTTCTGATCAGCCGGCTGCGGCTCAAGCTCAATGCCACAGCACACAAGGACTTGGTGCGGGCGGTGCGGGGTGTGGGGTACCGGCTGGGGGCGAAGGTGGTGGTGCGGTGAGGGCGGGTGACTCGCCAACCATGCAGCGCGTAAAATTTGGCCATGCTTCCCCTGATTCGTCAGCACAGTGCCCGCATCCACCAGTTGTGCCGCCAGTACGGCGTGCACACGCTGGAGCTGTTTGGCTCGGCCACCGAGCCAAGCTTTGACACAGAGCGGAGCGACCTGGACTTCATGGTCGAATTCACCGACCACCAACCTGCAGGCGCTGCCGACCGCTATTTTGGCTTGCAAGAAGACCTGCAAGCCGCTTTGGGCAGGCCGGTTGACCTGGTCGTCCGGGGTGCTGTGAACAACCCCTACG
>CAZANT010000194.1:0-5180 GCA_964486575.1 uncultured Burkholderiaceae bacterium
TTGGTTGATAAAAGCCGTTCCCCGAATTTGGTGCTCACACTTGCGACTGGCCACACCATTGATCTCTGCGCTGCCATGAGTAATCACGCGGGCAACAGCGGTTTGACATTCAGGGCTTTTTCCCGGGTGGCTATCCCCAGGTGAAAGGCGGCCAGTCCCGCAAGTTCTTAGGTGTTGGCGGTTTCTGGCTCGGCCACCACCGGAGTGCTGGGGTACTTCTTGAACTGCAAGCCATTGATGTGCTTGCCGAAGAATTTGCCGATCGACTCGCTGGACACGAACGCCGCGTGGAGCTCGGGCGTCACGCCCGGGTAGTGGTAGATCGCACCGGCGCCGCGCGTGAACTGCACCGCCAGGGTTTGGGTAGCGGCGTCGTAGCCGATGGCCTTGACCTGGGATGACTGAACGGGCTCCAGCTGGATGGGCGGGCGCTCGTCTGCCTCGCGGTCTTGGGCGATCTCGTTGGCTTGTTCGTCTTGGGACACGGTTCTCTCCTTGGGTTGAAAAAATCAGGCGGTTTGGGGCTGGGACACGGCGGTG
The DNA here is from genome assembly GCA_964486575.1 of uncultured Burkholderiaceae bacterium. Lineage (GTDB taxonomy): Bacteria > Pseudomonadota > Gammaproteobacteria > Burkholderiales > Burkholderiaceae_C > PCRC01. The sequence goes on from CAZANT010000194.1 coordinate 541, forward strand.
AGGTGGCGGACCATCACGGCGCAAATGCGGGGAAAGTCGCACTCGCGGTACAACTTGGCCGCGCCGTTGGTGCCGATGTGCTTGAAACCCATCTGAGCCAGGCCGTCGGCGGTGATCTGGATGGGCGCCAGGCGTGCGTTGATTTCGCCCAGCTTGAGGGTGGCGCCGGTGTCGACCACGCTCGCCGGGTCGATGCGTGTAACCAGCGTCCCCCCCGACCCCGCCGACATGCGGACGATCCCGGTGCCTGTGTTGACGGCATCGGTGATTGCCGCCTGCACTTGAGCCACCGCCGGCGCCGCAGCCTGGGCAATTGCAGCATTGGCCGTGGCCAGCGCCTTGGCCTCTTGGTCGGCCTTGCGCTTGGCTTCTTTTTCGGTGTGGTCTGCAATACGCGACTTCACCACCGCCACCAGGTCGTCGGGCTGCTTGAGCACCAGCTGCGCCACGTCGGGGAAGAGCGAGGCCATGTCCTGGTGCCGATCGATCTCGCGCAGGTTCAGGGTGATGCGGTCCGCCACCTCGTTGGCCGCCACCTTGGCGCGGGCCAGTTCGGTCTGCACGGCGTTGCTCAGGCTGTCGACGGTACGCTTGCCCTTGATCGCGCCGGCGAAGTCGGCGGGGATGGTGGGCATGTAGGCGCGGCCAATGCGGTCGTTGAGTGCCGCCATGTGCTCACGCAGGGCCCTGGTGCCGCCGGTGACGATCTCTTCCCGGATGGCCTTCTTGCGGGCCTCGACCAGGTTGTGCAACTCCAGGCGCACGCGCCGGGCCTCGGCGCTGATGTCGTTGATCGTGCGGAACAACTCGTCAATGCTTGCGGTTTGGCTCAGCGCATGGTCCTTGGCCGCTTCCAGGCGCTGCTCGACATCGGCGCACCACTTCACCGTTTTCTCAGCGTCGGCAAAGTCGGCGTCTGTTTCCAGCTTGCGGTTGATCCCTTTGAACACGTCCAGGGCATGCTCATGGAAGGCTGTCAGGTTGGACGCCGTGACCATGCCGGTAACTTCGATGTGCAGCGCGGGCAGGGTTTCGGGCGCCTTGCCGACGGGCGTGGCCTCGACGGCTGCCGGGGGCGTGTAGGCGGCCAGATCGGCGTGGAACTGCGCCCAGCCCGCCAGGATTTGCTTGCGCAGCGCCAGGTCGGGGTAGTACCAGCAGTGGCGCTCTTCCACCAACGTGTCGCCGTCCCACTTGCTGGCCATGAACAGGATGCGCTCGCAGTCGCCCACCGCGCACTGCTGTTCCATCTGGACGCGGTAGGCGAGGGGCAGATGCTTGCCGGCCTCTGCTTCGCGGTATGCCGGCGCGATTGTTTCAATGTCGTCAAACGCGGCGCGCAGGTCGTCGTTCAGCGACTTGTGCTCGAAGCCTGTGCGCTCGTCCATGGTCAAGCCGTCGAACGATGCCGACAGCCGGCCCTCGGACGCCACCACCGGGTACAGCGATTCCCCGATGATCTTCTCGGCCAGCGGACGGGCCAGCGCTTCAAAGCGGTGGCCGTCGTCAAAGCGGCGCTGCAGGCCGGCGTCAACCTCAGCCACCAGGCCGGTGTGGAGCTCGTACAGAAGCTCGGCGCGGGCTTTGTAGGGCGAGCACCCCATCATGGCCGGCGCATCGCTGGCGTTGTCGTGCTCGGCGCGGTAGGCGTGCCACTCGGGCGTGCCCTGGATCAGGTTGTGGATCTGCATGGCGGCCCTCAGTCGTTGGTGGGGTCGGTGCCCAGGCCGGCCAGAAAGTCGGCGTGGTCGGTCATGGGGCCTGCTGCTGCGGTGTTTGCCGCTTTGTCCGCCGCGGGCTCTGCCTTGCGCAGGCCGCGCACTGTCTCCAGCTGCTCGGCGCTCAGCGTGTGCTTGCTGGCCAACATGGCCACCAGGGCCTCGGGCGTTTTCTTGCCGCTGGCGACCATGGAACTCCACTGGGGCAGGCTCTTGTCAAACTCGTCGTCCGAGAGCGCGGGCAGGGCGTTGGCCTTGGCCGGCAGGATCTCGCCGGTGTCGGGGTCCACCTGGCCGCTGGATGGTGGGATGGGACGCTGGCTGACGTTGACGGCGCCGCTGGCGTCCACGTCGAGCACGTCGGCCAGTTCCTCGGCGGTTTGCAGGCCCATGCTGATTTCGGGCGCGTAAGCGCGTTGCCAAAATGCAGCCGCCCGATAGACAAACATCTGATCGGGCATGGTGAGCCACTTGGAGCCGGATTTTTTGTTCCAGCCCTCGGCTTTGACCATCTTCCAGTCAACCCACACGCCGTTCAGGCGCTCGCCCGTCTCGCGCTCGATGGTCCATGCGCGGCAACCGAAGTTGTCGGCGTTGGCCTCTCCCCGCCATTCGTAGCGCAGCGCCGAGAACCGGCCGCATGTGTTCACGCACGCAATGAGGAACTTACTGGACCATCCGGGATTGCCGTGAACGATGTAGAGGTTCTGCATCACCATCAACTCGTCGGCCCGGAGCCGGCGAGCGAGGTTGAGAGCGATCATGCAGTTCGACAGATTGCCTTGGTAGGCCTGCGGCACCAGCGTAGAGGTCGAAAAAGCCTTGGCAACGCGCTGCAGTAGCTCGAAGCCGGCCTGGTCGAAGAATCCGGCCGTGACGATCTGGCCGCCTTGTTCAGGCGGCGCCGTGTGGCGGACGGTTTGAAGTTGCGCTGTGGTTCCCATGGTGGTTTCCTCTGTTAAAAATGCGTATGCGGATATTGGTGGGCGCGTCAAAGCCCAGTGGTTGCTTTGGCGATGACGGCGCGGCGATTCAGTTCCCTCTGTACCGCATCGCTACCAAACTCTATGACCGACAACCCAATGTTGTTCATGTCAATCGGCAGTGAGTAGCTCTGCAGTACCTCAAGCAACTCGGGAGCGGCTGCGATCAGGCGGGCATCAGCCTCTTCATCGCCGGACGGGTCGCCATTGCGGTAATCGCCACCGGGAACGTCCGACGGCAAGCCAATCACAAAGTCAGCGCAACGTGCAATGGTGGTGATGCGGGGCAGCTCTGCAATGTGCGGCCCGTACTCTTGGGCATATTGCCAAGGCCCCGGCGTGTGCTTGGCCGCGCTCATGCTGCCACCTTCGCCGGTTGAATGAGGTACCAGCCGATGCCGACCTTGGTGTACTCGCCCACGATCGTGGCGGTGCCGCCTTTGTCGAGCAGCACCAGGGCAATGTCTTTGTAGAACTGGTTGCTGTAGGTGGTGATGACGGTTCCTGCGTTGTCCTTGGGGAACTCGCAAGGCCCGCAGACGCTGCCGACCCGATCACCTGCCTGGGGGAAAAGTTGTGTTTTCACGTTCCTGACTCCTTTGATGAATTACCTGACTGAACACCGAGAATAACCGCATACGGATACTATTGCAACCGTATACGGATACTCAAAAGTAAATTTCGTTTACTTTTTTGCTGCCTAGACCGTCCTTGCCCCCAGTTTTCAGGGGTCGGGGTACTGATGGTGCGATCACAGCACCCACCCCACCAGCATGAAGATGCACAGCACCACGACGGCCACGGCGCCGCCGGTCATCACGATACGGTCAGAGCGGTGGTAGGGACCGCTGACGCTGCCGCTCTCGCGCGCCGGCATCGTGGGTTGGTAGAGCTTGCCGATCAGCACCCGGCCAGTGTTGTATGGCGTGTTCATCCCCGAATCCCCGTCGTCGTGAAGTTGGCCGCACCCTGGCGGTCGATCTGCAGCGCCAGCGCGCGGTTGGCCTCAATGCGGTGCAGGTAGCCGTGGGCCTTCAAATCGGCGTAGGACACATCCATGGCGAGGCGCTGGGCCTCGGTGAGTTGTGTCGCCTGGTCGACCGGTGGCGGGTCGGTGGGTTTGCGTGGTCGGATGGATTCGTCCATTTCTATCTCCTTTGAAAAAATGCGTATACGGTTATTGAGGGGCGAGCGAAAGCGCTGGGATGCCGGTTACCTGTTCCAGACTGAGCCGGCCGGCCCGCTTGCTGGGCATCAGCATGACCTGGCCGGTGGACCGTTCCAGGCCCACGTACTTGGCGTAGAGCGCTGGGTTCAGCCTGGCGGCCGTCGTCAGATCCGCCTTGCTGGACATGATGCAGAAGCAGCACGACAGCCGGGACATGCCAGCGGCGTAGGCCCAGTGCGGGACCTGGCCGACCGACTTGATCTTGGCGAACACCTGGCCCACGGTCCAATCGTGGATGGGGAGCCAGTCGTACCACTCCCGGCCGGCCTTGCTGTTCCGCGCGCTGAACTTGAACGGCTCCAGCTTGGACCGGCTGGACGATTCCTCGGCCCGCATGCCCATGCAGTTGACGATCAGCTTGGCGCCGGTTTGCCGGATGGTCCGCTCGATGGGCCCCCGCTTGAGGTCACTGGTGCACTGCCGCTGGCTGGGGCTGGGGAACATGCCCCGCTCCGCGATCATCTGCAGCAGCGTCCGCCGCGCCCGGCAGGTCACGACTGGCAGGCCCATGACCGTGGCCTCGATGTGCTCCAGGACACCATCCCACTCCACCTCGGGCAGGACGGCGTGCACCACCATGATCTGGCTGGCCGGCACGTTTTCGTAGATGAAGTTAAACATGGCCTGGCTGTCCTTGCCGCCGCTGTGGTTGACGACGAACAGGGCGCCCCTGGCCACCAGGTCGAAGATTTGGGCGGGGAGGGCGTTCAT
>CAZANT010000195.1:0-5112 GCA_964486575.1 uncultured Burkholderiaceae bacterium
TACACATTCACAGTGTGGATCGTTTCGTGGAAAGATACAAGCGAGAACCGATTAGAGGACAGCTGCGCTGTCCGCGCTATCCATCCCCGCCATGAATGACGGGGCTTTCCGCGCATTTTGGTAAACGCTGCTAAAAAGGGCAGCCTCATACCCACACAGGCGCAGTGGCAAAGCGCCGTGCCGCGATCTCCAGCAGTCCGTCAAACAGCAGGTTGTCCACCAGATCCACTGGCACCGACATGTGCGGCGCCATTTTCCAGCCCGCACCACCCGTCATGATGCACATCGGCTCGGCCCGGCAGTGCTGCTGCAGGTGCTGGGTCATGCGCGCGACCGCACCCGCGATGGCGTAGGTACCGCCACTGGTCAGTGCGTCGCTGGTGTTGGTGGGGAAATCGCGCACCTCGCCAGTGGGCACGTGCAGTCCCGCCGTGCCGGATTCCAGCGCGCGCAACATGATGCCGTGGCCCGGCAGGATCAGGCCACCCAGAAAACGGCCATTGGCATCGATCGCCTCCACCGTCACCGCCGTCCCCACCATCACCACCACCAGCGGCCGCGCAGGCCCCTGCGCGCGCATCCGATGCCAAGCACCGATCATGGCCACCCACCGGTCGGAACCAAGGCGCGAGGGGTGATCGTAGCCGTTGGTTAAGCCGGCCTCGGAATTACTGGACACCACCCACTGCGGCACCACGTCCCACAGTTCCATCTGTTCCTGCACCCGGCGCTTGATCGCGTCGCCAGCCACGATACAGCCCAACATGCGTTCGGGTGCAGGCAGGGCCTTCCAAGCGCCGTCGGCCAGCTTGTCGATGTTCTCCAGAAACTCCGCCCCCTGCGCGAGCACACGCGCACCGGCGTGGGCTGCGTCGTAATGCGCCCACTTCAAGCGGGTGTTGCCCACGTCCAGTGCCAGGAAGCTCATGGCGTCAGTTTTGTCGCCACGGCAGACCCAGCGCTTGCCAGCCCGCACGCACACCGCGGTGCCCGTCGCCATCGGGGTCGCCTTCAAACCCCTCAAGGATGTTGTAAGCCTCTAGGCCCAGTTCCGTCGCACGGCGGGCGGCGGCAATCGAGCGCACGCCGCTGCGGCACAACAACAACACCTTCTTGCCACTGGCCGCCGCCACAACTTGTTCGTCAAACGCCCCGTTCAGCAACATGCCAGGCCATTGTTTCCAGGGAGCAATCGCCGCACCAGGCACAAAACCGACCCACTCGCGTTCGGCATCGCTTCGCACATCCACCAAAACAGCATCGCCCGACTGCACCCACTGCCAAGCCAGTTGCGGCGGCACATCGCCGGCATATCCCGAGGCGGGGGTGGGTTGCATTGGCGCGGCTGCCGAGGGTGGGGCGAAAGGGTTCATGTTCGGGCATGCGAAGTCTACGTGCCCAAATTATGCGGCGGTTCCTTGGCCCAGGGCCATCGGCCCGCGAAGCCCCTGCTGTCACGCAGTCGACGGCCTGTACGTAATTACCCTCTTTCGCACAGCACATTCCTAGCAAAAGATGCGTTGGTTATAAAGTTATTTCAACAGGAGACAAGCCATGACCGATATGAAAACACCCCGTCGCCGACAGCTGCTCAAAGGCGCTGCAGTGGCAGCAGGCGCGATGTCCGCGCCCATGCTGGCCACAGCGCAGACCTCCCCGGTAAGCTTTCGCTTTCAGAGCACCTGGCCCGCCAAAGACATCTTTCACGAATACGCGCAAGACTTTGCCAAGAAAGTCAACGACATGGCCGGTGGCCGGCTGAAAATTGAAGTGCTGCCTGCCGGTTCCGTCGTGCCAGCGTTCCAGCTGCTCGACGCGGTCAGCAAAGGCACGCTGGATGGTGGCCATGGCGTGATCGCCTATCACTACGGCAAGAACTCGGCGCTCGCGCTGTGGGGTTCTGGTCCGGCCTTCGGCATGGATCCGAACATGGTGCTGGCTTGGCACAACTACGGCGGCGGTAAAGCGCTCGTCGATGAAATTTATGCCTCATTGAACATGGACGTGGTGTCCTACCTGTACGGCCCCATGCCCACCCAGCCACTGGGTTGGTTCAAGAAACCCGTGGCCAAAGTCGAAGACATGAAAGGCCTGAAGTTCCGCACCGTGGGTCTGGCGGTGGACGTGTTCACCGAAATGGGCACCGCGGTGAACCCACTGCCCGGCGGGGAAATCGTGCCGGCGCTGGACCGTGGCCTGATCGATGCGGCGGAGTTCAACAACGCATCCAGCGACCGCCTGCTGGGTTTCCCCGACGTGGTGAAGAACTGCATGCTGCAAAGCTTCCACCAGAGCGGCGAGCAGTTCGAGATTCTGTTCAACAAAACCAAGTACAACGCCTTGCCCCAAGAACTGCGCTCGATCATCGACTATGGTGTGCAAGCTGCCAGCGCCGACATGAGCTGGAAAGCCGTTCAGCGCAACTCGCAGGACTACATCGAGCTGAAAAAAGCGGGTGTCAAGTTCTACAAGACACCAGACGCGATCCTGCGCGCCCAGCTCGCCGCTTGGGACAAGACCATCGAAAAGAAAGCTGCAGAGAACCCACTGTTCAAGAAAGTGCTGGACTCGCAAAAAGCGTTTGCCCAACGCGCTGGCCAATGGCAAAACGACTACACCGTCGACTTCAAAATGGCCTACAACCATTACTTTGGCCCGAACGCCAAAAAAGGTTGATCGCCGCCTGACCGCGCAAGGGGCACCATCGGGTGCCCCTATTTTTTTCGGCCGCAGGGAGCGGCACATGGAGTTGAAATGCAAGCGTTTTTACTGAGAGTCGACCGTCTCTCCACCTGGGTCGGCAAGACATTCGCATGGACGGTGGTGCTGCTGTCCGTGCTGATTGGATGGGAGGTGTTTTGTCGCTACGTGCTCAACCGGCCGCACGCCTGGGTGCTGGACGCGCAGATCATGCTGTATGGCACCCTGTTCATGACAGCCGGCGCCTACACGCTCAGCAAGAATGGCCATGTGCGTGGCGACGTGCTGTATGGCTTCTTGCAACCCCGTACGCAAGCAGCAATTGACCTGACACTCTACATTTTGTTCTTCATGCCGGGAATCGTGGCTTTGACATATGCCGGCTGGATCTATGCGAACGAGTCCCTGGCGATCCGGGAGCAGACCTTTTCTGCCGATGCGCTGCCGCTCTACCCCTTCAAATTCATCATCCCCCTGTCTGGCGCGGTACTGCTGCTTCAGGGTGTGGTGGAGATCATCCGCTGCGGGTTGTGCCTGCGCGACGGCTTCTGGCACCGCCGAGAGGACGACGTCGAAGAAGTGGATGTGGGCAAGCTCAAGGAGATGGTGCACGTGAAAGACGACGACATCGAAGCCCTGGAGCGTGAACTGGCGGCGACCGCCGCAGCGAAAGGTGGCGCACGATGAAAATCCGCAAAGAACTCTGGTTTGGCCTCAGCTTCATGGGCCTGATCGCCTTCGCTGTGCTGCTGATGCTGCTCAACGTCGACAAGATCACCAACGGCCACCTGGGACTCGTGATGCTGGCACTGGTGGTAGTCGCCATCATGCTTGGCTTCCCCACGGCCTTCACGCTGATGGGCATGGGCATGATCTTCACGTGGCTGGCCTACGACAAAGACATCACCCGCACCCTCGACCTGATGGTGCAATCCGCCTACAAGACCATGTCCAACGATGTGCTTATTGCGGTGCCCTTGTTTGTGTTCATGGGCTACCTGGTCGAGCGGGCCAACCTGATCGAATCCTTATTCAAAAGCCTGCACCTGGCTATGGCCCGTATCCCCGGTTCATTGGCCGTGGCCACGGTGGTGACCTGCGCAGTGTTCGCCACCGCCACCGGCATTGTGGGCGCTGTGGTGACGTTGATGGGCCTGTTAGCGTTGCCAGCCATGCTGCGTGCAGGCTACAACACCTCGCTTGCGGCGGGCGCCATCACGGCTGGCGGATGCTTAGGCATCCTGATCCCGCCATCGGTGTTGCTGATCGTCTATGGGGCCACCGCTGGTGTGTCGGTCGTTCAGCTGTATGCGGGCGCCTTCTTCCCCGGCATCATGCTGGCAGGGCTTTATGTCGTCTATGTGGTGCTGGTCGCCAAGCTGAAACCTGAATGGGCCCCGCCATTGTCGGCCGAGGGTCGGCGGGTGACGCTGCCACCTCTGACGCAGCGCATCACCATGGACGGTGGCAGCCACGCCTTGGTCAAACTGGTCGCCACGTTGAAAGGCCGACGCAATGCCGACGTGCCGATGGGCCATGTGCTTCGCCAATTGGGCATTGTGGTGCTGCCCGGCCTGCTGTTTGCACTGGTGGCGCTCGGTAGCTACCGCGTGGTGACCACAGTCGATGCCGAAGCGGTGTACGACATTCAGCAAATTGGTGCATCGAGTGCGCCAGCGGAAGCCAGCGCTGGCGGTTTGGCCGAACCTCCGGCCTCTGGCAGCCTCGCTGAACCCCCGAGTTCTGGTGGATTGCAAGAGCCGCCCCCTACTTCCGGATTGCAAGAGCCCCCGTCTTCTGGCGGTGGGTTGCAGGAACCCCCTGCTGCCCAATCGGCGGCAGCGCCCGCACTGGCCACACCCACTGCAGAGGACAGCGCATCGGCGGCCAAAGCTGTCAATGCAGAAGCGACGACCCGCGCCGCGCCGGCATGGTGGTGGGTGGTCATGGGCATCACCGGCTTGCTGGTCGCCTTGTTCTACCTCTTCCTGAGCTTCGCGCGGCTTGAAATTTTCAAGATGCTGCTGTCGTCGTTTTTTCCGCTGATGCTGCTGATCCTGTCGGTGCTGGGCTCCATCGTGATGGGGCTGGCCACGCCAACCGAAGCCGCTGCCATGGGTGCACTGGGTGGCTTTGCTTTGGCGGGGGCTTACCGCCGGCTGAACATGGCCATGATGAAGGAGTCGGTTTTCCTCACCGCCAAAACCTCGGCCATGGTCTGTTGGCTCTTCGTAGGGTCGGCCATCTTCTCGGCCGCGTTCGCGCTGCTGGGCGGCCAAGAACTGGTGGAGCAGTGGGTGCTGGGCATGAACCTCAGCAAAACGCAGTTCCTGATCATGAGCCAGGTCATCATCTTTGTGCTGGGCTGGCCGCTGGAATGGACCGAGATCATCGTGATCTTCATGCCCATCT
>CAZANT010000196.1:0-5062 GCA_964486575.1 uncultured Burkholderiaceae bacterium
TGAACCGGTTGTCGGGTTTGCTGACACCGATGCTGGGCATGATGTACCAGGACGGATTCTGTACCGTTTCGGCCTGGGCGGTGGCGGCAAGGCCAGCGAAGACCGCCAGGGCGATGGAGATTTTGCTCAAAGATGTCATGGTGTGGTTCCTTGTTGTAGGTGTTGCGGTTGGTATGTTCACGACATCGCGCCGTAGGTGCTGGATGTCTGCATGGAGTGTCGGCCTGCGGTCGCCCAAAACCCATCAGGCAGCGGCCCGACCACGTGTGGGCCTTGTCCTACCGCCGTGCAGGCCAGGCCAATCAGTTAAATTTGGCTGCCTGCAGGCGCTGGTGCCTGCGCTAAAACTGATTGGATCCGCCATGTCATCGTTTGCCACACCGCGTCGTTCCCTCCTCGTTTTGCTCGCTTCGGGCCTGTTGTCCACCGGCTGTGTAGTGGTCTCCTACTCGGGCACGACCACCGAATTCACCGGGGTGCTCAGCGGCCAGCAGGAGGTGCCGCCGGTGAGTGGCAATGGTGCGGGCACCGTGACCGCTTCGTTGAACAAGCTGACCCGCGTGTTGAGCTGGAAACTGAACTACGCTGGTTTGTCGGGCCCGGTCACCATGGCCCATTTCCATGGCCCAGCCGAGGCCGGTCAGAACGCGGGTGTTGCACTGGGCCTGCCCAGCCCGGTAACCAGCCCTGCTGCCGGAGAGGCCACCCTCACCGTGGCCCAAGTGGCCGATTTGGTGGCTGGCAAGTGGTACTTGAACCTGCACACCGCACAGCACCCAGGCGGAGAGATTCGCGGGCAACTGCAGCCACGCTAAGCTGGCGTTAAAAATATGCCGCGACCGGAAACATGCCGTGGATCTTCCTACGGACCAGCATGTTCCCGGCCGCGGCAAAGCACTTTGCCCATCCCACACTCAATTGCGTCGAGATACGCCAGTTCAATTTACCGGGCGTTGCGCACTGAGGCACCCTCGCCGCCCGAAATAAAACCGGCGATCCGTGCATATGTCATGGCGTGCGGGTCTGCGCATGGCTTGGGGCTTTCGCGTTGTGCCGAGACGGCCGCCACCAACTGAGGAGACGGTATGAACCCACCTGTAACCGCCATCGCCGAGGCCACCAAGGCACGCCAAATCTGGCTGCGCTCGTTAGAGGCGATTGCCGGTGACAGTCCGCAACGCGGGGAACCGAGCAGCCAGCCGGTCAGCCACTACCTGGACCCAGGCCGGTTGGCCGGCGAATTGGCCGTGTTGAAAACCCTGCCAATGCCGGTGGCGCCACTGGCGCGGCTGGCAAAAGCGGGCGATTGGTTGAGTACCCGCGTGCACGGCGTGCCGGTGTTGTTGACGCGAGCTGCGTCGGGCGGGCTGCACGCGTTCATCAATGTCTGCCGGCACCGTGGGGCCATCGTGGCACCTGAAGAGGCCTGTGGCCACGGCAAGACCCGATTTGTCTGCCCGTACCACAGCTGGACTTACGACGCCTGCGGTGCCAGTGTGGGCCGCCCCCACGAGGCCGACTTTCCCCACGTGCCGCGCGAGGCAGCGGGCCTGGTGGCCTTGCCCGTGGCCGAGCGCCTGGGCATGGCCTGGGTGATCGCCTCACCCGCCACCGAACCGGGTGGGTTTGACTGGGACGCCTACTTTGGCCCGATTGGCGACGAGGTAGCGGGGCTGGGTTACAACGGCAGCGCCTTCAGCCCAGAGCAGCGGCGTTTTGTGCAGCCGTCCAACTGGAAACTGGTGCTGGAAGGCAACCTGGAGAGTTACCACTTCCAGTACGCGCACCAGAAAACCGTGGCGCCGATTTTTCACGACAACATGGTGGTGCACGAACACGCGGGGGACCACCACAAAATTGTGCTGCCGAAGCGGACGCTGACCGGTTCGCCAGAAGCGGTCGACATGGACCTGGTGGGCCGCCACACCCACATCATTTACTTCTTTTTCCCCTGCGCCTTCATGCTTTGGGAGGGGGACCACATCGACCTGTTCACGGTGAGCCCGACCGACGTGGACCACTGCGATGTGCGCGGTTGGATGCTGGTGCCCGACCGCTTCCGCCACCGCTCGGCGGAACACTGGCAGAAGAACGACTTCTTGTTTTGGGAAACGCTGGACGAGGATTTTGCGCTGGCCGCATCCATCCAGAGCGGTTTGCGCAGCGGCGCGAACGACGCCTTCCGATTCGGCCGCAACGAGTTCGCCTGTGCGCTGTTCAACGACAGTTTGGCGCGGCGACTGCGCTGAGGGCGTCAGGCCTGGCGTCGCCAGACGATGCAGCGGTTGTTGGCCGGCATCGACACGTCGGCCACCATGGCGAGTCCGGCAGCCTGTGCCAATGAATCCACCGCTTCCAAGTCGCGGATGCCGCGCTTCGGGTCGTCTGCGCGCAGCGCGGCGTCAAAGGTGGCGTTGCCGGTGCTGGTGAACTGGCCGCCAACATTGAACGGCCCGTAAACCACCAGCAAGCCGCCCCGTGCCAATGCGCGCGGCAGTTCGGCAAACAGCCGTTGCACCTCGGCCCAACCGAGGATGTGCAGGGTGTTGGCAGTGAAAACAGCCTCATAAGCCACGGTGGGCAGGCCCACGTTGACGTCGAGCTCCCAAGGCGGCGGTGTGTTGGAGAGACCGGCTTCGGACAGCCAGGCTCGGATGCCCGCCAGGTGCTCGGCCACGTCGCTGCACTGCCAAAGCACATAGGGCAGTGAGCCAGCAAAATGCACCGCATGTTGGCCCGTGCCGCTGCCCACTTCCAGCACCCGCAGCGGCTGCCGCTCCGGGTGCGCCGGTATTGTCAGGTGCTGGCGCAGCACCGTCAGGATGGCGTCGCGGTTGCGCTCCGCGGCGGGCGAGAAGGGCTTGGTCGGCGGCACGGTCATGGGCAAAGTCTCGCATGCCGCACAGGCTGGCGCTTCCACTATGATTTGTATAGCATAACCGCAAGCTTTTACAGGGGCTTGGGGTTGATTTGACTCAAAATTACTGCGAAAACCGGGTTTAGGGGCGTCACTGTGGCTTAGATTGGCATCTTGACGTAAGCTGTTCGTATGCAAACTTACTTAACCTGATCCATGGGTTTTTATCGCTTTCCCCCAATCTTGCGCCAGGCTTTGCTGGTACTCACCTGCGCCGTCAGCGCCGCGCTGGCACAGGCGCCTGCGCCCGGCAAGCCGGCTTCGTCCACAACGCCGGCCGCTACCGCGGTTGCCACCTTTGCCGGCGGTTGCTTCTGGTGTGTGGAGGTCGACTTCGACAAGGTGCCCGGTGTGATCTCCACCACCTCGGGCTACACCGGCGGCAGCACCGCCAACCCCAGCTACGACCAGGTTTCCAGCGCCCGCACTGGCCATGCCGAGGCGGTGCAGGTGGTGTTCGATCCAGCCAAGGTGAGTTACGCGCAGTTGCTGAATTATTTCTGGCACACCATCGACCCCACCACCAAAGACCGGCAGTTCTGCGATGTCGGAACCCCCTACCGCACCGCGATTTTCGCCAATGGGGAAGAGCAGCTGAAGCAGGCCAAGGCGTCCAAGGAAGCGCTGGAGAAGACCAAGCCGTTCAAGGAGCCCGTCGTGACCGAGGTGGTGCTCGCCGGGGCGTTTTACCCGGCGGAAACTTATCACCAGGATTACTACCTAAAGAACCCTCTGCGCTACAAATACTACCGCGCCAGCTGTGGGCGGGACGCACGGGTCAAGCAGCTCTGGGGCGATCAGGCCGGTCGGTTCTAACCGGCGAAGGCGGCAGACGGGTCAGTTGCTGCCATCCAGCAGGCGGGCGCGCTTCAGACGCCAGGCGTCGTCTTCGCTGCCCGAGCCGTAAACATCTTCCAGGGTGGTGGGCGTCTCCCGGAGCTTGGTATCGAGCGCGATCCGGTTGTCGAACACAAAACACTCGCCCCGCCAGTCTTTCTCGGCGTCGGGCATTTTCTGGAAGTAGTTGAGGATGCCGCCCTCTAACTGGTAGACGGTCATTCCCAGGTCCACCATCCAGGCGCTGGTTTTTTCGCAGCGGATACCGCCGGTGCAGTACATCGCTACCCGTTTGCCCTCGGCCTTCCACTCGTCAATGTGCGCTTTGACGTATTCGGGAAAGTCTCGGAAGTTGGTCACTTCGGGGTTGACCGCGTTGCGGAATTGACCCAGCCGGTACTCGAAGCTGTTTCGGTTGTCGATCAGCAGCACATCGTCCTGGGCAATGAGTTCGCGCCAGTCTTCGGGGCGGACGTTGATGCCGGTTTGTTTGGCCGCGTCGACGCCTGGGATGCCCAACGGCACGATTTCCGCTTTTTCGTGCACCTTCATCCGCTTGAACGGCGGGGTAATGCAGGGCGTGCGTTTGTAAACCACGTCGGTGAAGTGCCCGCCAAAACGCGGGTCCGTAGCCAGGGTGTGGTGGAATGCGTCGAGGGCCTCGGTCGTGCCCGCCAGCATGCCGTTGATGCCCTCGTGGGCGACCAAGATGCTGCCCAACAGCGACGCGGTGGCTTCGCGCAGGGCGCTGGCCACCACTTCGGTAGCGTCGAGGTGGACGAATTTGTAGAAGGCGTCGTGAAACGCGACGCCGGTGTTGGTTGCTTGCGCCATCCCCGCATTATCCCCGTAGCCATGCGTCGCCACCCCTGCTAGTGTCAGCGCATTGATTCAGTCAGGGAGCCCGAGCATGGACCGACGCGACTTCATCGAGACCTGTTCGGCCAGTGTGGCCTGTCTGGGTGCGGCGGCCACCTGGCCAGCGCTCGCGGCCAACGCCAAACCACAGGCCTACGCCCGCGTGCTGCTGGTCAATGAACTGGGTGACCCGCTCAAGGCATCGGCCCTCAAACCCCAGACCAACTACGTGTTTCACTACCCGTTTGAGGCCACTCCGGTGTTCTTGCTGGACCTGGGCAAGCCAGCGCTGCCACAAGCGCTGTCCACCCAGGACAAGCAGGCCTATGCCTGGCCGGGCGGGGTGGGCCCCAAGCGACAGCTGGTGGCGTATTCCGCCATTTGCGCGCACAAGCTGGTCTATCCGACGCCGCAGTTGAGCTTCATCAGCTTTCGCAAAGGCAAGGCCGC
>CAZANT010000197.1:0-5017 GCA_964486575.1 uncultured Burkholderiaceae bacterium
GTCACCAGGTCGCGCTCCCCCTGCACCACGTGCAGCGCCAGCGCGGTCTGGCCGTCTTGGTAGGTGGTGAAGTCCTGCGCCATGGCGGTCGGGATGGTCTGGTTGCGGGGCACGATGCGTTCAACCAGCCCGCCCATGGTCTCGATCCCGAGCGAGAGAGGAATCACGTCGAGCAGCAGCAGGTCTTCGCTGCCGGCATTTCCGGCCAACTGGTTGGCCTGAATGGCGGCGCCCAGCGCCACCACCTCGTCTGGGTTCAAATTGTTCAACGGATCTTGGCCAAAGAAGTCGGCCACGGCGCGCTGGATTTGCGGCATGCGGGTGGAGCCACCCACCATCACAACGCCCTTGACTTCGTCTTTAGGTAATTTGGCGTCGCGCAACGCCTTGCGCACGGCTGACAAGGTTTTGGCGGTCAAGTCAGCCGTTGCGGCCTCAAAATCGGCGAGTTTTACATCAAACCGCAGTTTTGCCCCAGTCAAATCTACCGAGAATGCCACGAAATCTGCAGTGGTCAACGCTTCCTTGCAAGCCCGTGCTGCGACCTTGATGGCGGCCTTGTCGGAGGCGTTATCCACCACCGTGCCGGTTTGCTGCAGCACCCAGTCGGCCAGTGCGCGGTCGTAGTCGTCACCGCCCAGGGCCGAGTCGCCGCCGGTGGCTATGACCTCGAACACACCACGGCTCAGGCGCAGGATGGAAATGTCAAAGGTGCCGCCGCCGAGGTCGTACACCGCGTAGACACCTTCACTGGCGTTGTCCAGCCCATAGGCAATTGCCGCAGCGGTAGGTTCGTTGATCAGCCGCAGCACGTTGAGGCCCGCCAGCTGGGCGGCGTCTTTGGTGGCCTGGCGCTGGGCATCGTCGAAATAGGCCGGCACAGTGATCACCACGCCGTGAATGTCGTCGTTGAAGGTGTCTTCCGCCCGAAAGCGCAGTGTCGCCAAAATCTCGGCACTCACCTCGACCGGCGATTTTTCGCCAGCGCGCGTCATCAGACTCACCATGCCGGGTTGGTCGATGAAGCGGTAAGGCAATTGGTCACGATTGGCAATGTCCTTCAGGCCGCGGCCCATGAAGCGCTTCACCGACGCAATGGTGTTTTCTGGGTCCTCGCTCAGGGCAGCTTGTGCTTCAAACCCAATCTTTCGACCGTTGTTTTCCAAGTAGCGCACCACCGAGGGCAACACGACCTCACCGTTGACATCGGGCAGACACTCGGCAACGCCGTTGCGCACTGCGGCCACCAGCGAGTGCGTCGTACCCAGGTCAATGCCCAGCGCAATGCGCCGGGTGTGCGGGTCCGGTGAGTAACCGGGTTCAGATATTTGCAGCAGTGCCATGGCGTTATTGTCCCCGGGCTTCGGTGTCCATCCGGTCGAACCGGGCTTCTATGTCGGTGGCAAAGCGCTCAATGAACATCAGCGCCCTCACCTGCTGCGCAGCGCCCGCCGTGTCGTGCTGCCCGTCAAGCAGCTCAGCACAGTCGGCCAGCGCCTGCCGGCGCGCCTGCTGCACGGCCGTGTTGAGTGCCTCCAGCGCAGCTTCATCGTTCGCCTCGTCCAACGCTTCGCGCCAGGCCATTTGCTGCATCAAGAACGCGCTAGGCATGGCGGTATTGCTCTCGGCGTCGATCTTGACGCCATTGAGCTCGCACAGGTACGCTGCACGGCGCATCGGATGTTTGAGCCGCTGGTAGGCTTCGTTGATGCGTACAGACCACTGCATTGCCACCCGTTGTGCAGCGGCACCACTTGAGGCAAAGCGGTCGGGATGGGCTTCACGCTGCAGTTCTTTCCAGCGTGCATCGAGCGTGGCGTTGTCCAGCGCAAATTGCACTGGAATGCCAAACAGTTCAAAGTCAGTGGATTGCAGGTTCATCTCTGGCGGGCATTTCCAAGGCCGCCGCGGAACCGGCTTCGCCGGGCCGCTGTTGGCGCCTCTGGAGGTGGAGGCGCACAAGCGCTTCGGGGGTCGTGTTAAATCCTGAAGCTTTCTCCACAGCCGCAGCGGTCACGCTCGTTCGGGTTGTTGAACTTGAAGCCCTCATTGAGGCCTTCACGCACAAAGTCCAATTCGGTACCGTCAATGTAAGCCAGGCTTTTGGGGTCGATCAGCACTTTCACGCCATGGCCTTCAAACACCACGTCTTCAGGCGCCGCTTCGTCCACGTACTCGAGCTTGTAGGCCATGCCTGAGCAGCCGGTGGTTTTCACTCCCAGACGCACGCCCACGCCTTTGCCTCGCTTGGACAAATAACGGGTCACGTGCCGCGCTGCGGCTTCGGTCAAGGTAACTGCCATGGTGTTCTCGGATCGCAACGCCCGGCGGTCAAGCCAGGCGTGTCAGGTGTCAGTGCGTGTGCTTCTTCTTGTAGTCGTCCACGGCGGCTTTGATCGCGTCTTCCGCGAGGATGGAACAGTGGATCTTGACTGGCGGTAAGGCCAGCTCTTCTGCAATCTGGCTGTTCTTCAGCGCAGCGGCTTCGTCTAGCGTCTTACCCTTGACCCATTCGGTCACCAAGGAACTCGACGCAATGGCCGAACCGCAGCCGTACGTCTTGAAACGTGCATCCTCGATCACACCCGTCGCCGGATTGACCTTGATCTGCAACTTCATCACGTCGCCGCAAGCGGGGGCCCCCACCATTCCGGTACCCACAGTGTCGTCGCCCTTGTCGAACGAACCCACGTTGCGGGGGTTTTCGTAGTGGTCTACCACTTTTTCTGAATATGCCATGTCATTTCTCCTGGATCAGTGGGCAGCCCATTGGATGGTGCTGATATCGATGCCGTCCTGGTGCATTTCCCAAAGCGGGCTCAGGTCACGCAGCTTGGCAACGTTTTGCTTGATGGTGGCGATCGCGTAGTCGATCTCCTCTTCCGTCGTCCAGCGGCCAATCGTCATGCGCAGGCTGCTGTGGGCCAACTCATCGCTGCGGCCCAGGGCGCGCAGGACGTAGCTGGGTTCCAGGCTGGCCGAAGTGCAGGCTGAACCGCTCGACACGGCCAGGCCCTTGATGCCCATGATCAGCGACTCGCCCTCGACAAAATTGAAACTCATGTTGAGGTTGTGCGGCACGCGCTGCGTTTCGTGCCCATTGATGAACACCTGCTCCACGCCTTTCAGGCCAGCCAGAAGGCGCTCGTGCAATGCACGGATGCGCACGTTCTCAGTGGCCATTTCCTCTCTGGCAATCCTGTACGCTTCGCCCATGCCCACACACTGGTGGGTGGGCAGCGTCCCCGAACGCATGCCGCGCTCGTGACCACCGCCGTGCATCTGTGCTTCGAGGCGAATGCGTGGCTTGCGTCGCACGTACAGGGCACCGATGCCTTTCGGGCCATAGGTCTTGTGGGAGGTCAGGCTCATCAGGTCGACTGGAAGCGTCGCCAGGTCAATGTCCACCCGGCCGGTGGCCTGCGCGGCATCCACATGGAAGACCACGCCCTTCTCACGGCAAATCGTGCCGATCGCCGCAATATCTTGGATCACGCCGATCTCGTTGTTAACGAACATCACGCTGGCCAAGATCGTGTCGGGGCGGATGGCGGCCTTGAACACGTTCAGATCGAGCAAACCGTCGGCCTGGACATCAAGGTAGGTCACCTCAAATCCCTGGCGCTCCAGTTCACGACAGGTGTCGAGCACTGCCTTGTGCTCGGTCTTCACCGTGATCAGGTGTTTGCCCTTGGTCTTGTAAAAGTTGGCCGCACCCTTCAACGCCAGGTTGTTGGATTCGGTCGCGCCGGAAGTCCAGACAATCTCGCGCGGGTCGGCGCCAATCAGGGCAGCGATTTGTTCGCGGGCGTTTTCAACCGCCGCTTCTGCTTCCCAGCCCCACGCGTGGCTTCGGGAAGCTGGGTTACCGAAATGTTCGCGCAACCAAGGAATCATCGCGTCCACCACGCGCGGATCGCACGGGTTGGTGGCGCTGTAGTCCATGTAAATGGGGAAGTGCGGTGTGGTGTCCATGGCTGGCTGTAGACAGAATTTCAGGCTGGCAAGTGGGTAACGGGTTGTTGGAACCGCGTCAGGATTTGGCAAAAACGTTGCCGAGGGCGAACACCGAATTCGGTGCATTCACTCGGATCGGCTTGACCACCGGCATGCTGGAAATGGCGCGCTTGACCGTGGGTTTGTCCTCGATCTGCACGCCCTTGGCGATTTGCTCGTCCACCAGCTTTTGCAACGACACCGAGTCAAGGAACTCGACCATGCGGGTGTTCAGGGCGGCCCAGAGTTCGTGTGTCATGCACCGGCCGGCTTCGCCCAAACAGTTTTCCTTGCCGCCGCACTGCGTGGCATCGATGGGCTCATCCACAGACACGATGATGTCAGCCACCGTGATGTCAGACGCCTTACGGCCCAAGGTGTAACCACCACCGGGGCCCCGGGTCGACTCGACGAGCTCATGCCGGCGCAGTTTGCCGAACAGCTGCTCCAAGTACGACAAGGAGATTTGCTGGCGTTGGCTGATGGCGGCCAGTGTCACAGGGCCCGAATTCTGGCGCAGGGCCAGATCAATCATTGCTGTGACCGCAAAACGGCCTTTGGTTGTGAGACGCATGGCAAGCTCCTTATGTTATGGCTTGTAAACCTTGAAAACTCTTCCGGTTTCGTGAATCCGGAAGCACCATCCTGTACGCACCTTGCAGGGATGTTGCCGGCTGCGGCTCCACGTTTGCCATCAAACTGAGGAACAGGTTGGTTGTTGAGTAATGTGGTCAACTATACCACAAGACCAAACAAATCAGTCAAGTAAGTATACCGGCGAGTCACTATTTTGTCCAAGACAGAAAAGTGTTACGTCACCAGAGTCCCACCGACTTTGACGAGTCGCCGGAAAACCCGACCCCGACAAAGAGGTCGGAAATCCGGCCGGGAACACGCGCAAAACATCCACTGCTGAGAAACGTACGCTGGATAGAGCGATAACAGGGTCAGAAGTTCAAACTGGACTAAATCAGTCCACCTCTCGCGAGCGTCGCCTCCACGGCAACGCCCGCTTGCCATC
>CAZANT010000198.1:0-5015 GCA_964486575.1 uncultured Burkholderiaceae bacterium
AACGCGATGCACGACTCCTTCACACCGCTGGGGGGCATGGTGCCCCTGGTGATGATGCAGCTCGGCGAAGTGGTGTTTGGCGGCGTCGGCAGTGGCCTCTACGGCATGCTGGTTTTCGCGATTCTGGCGGTGTTCATCGCGGGGCTGATGATCGGTCGCACGCCGGAATACCTGGGCAAGAAGATCGAGGCACACGAGATGAAGCTCACCTCGATTGTCATCCTCGTCACGCCCATTCTGGTACTGGCAGGCACCGCCGTGGCGGTGATGGCGGGTGCAGGTCGAGCAGGCGTCGCCAACCCAGGCGCGCACGGTTTCTCGGAAATTCTGTACGCATTGAGCTCAGCGGGCAACAACAACGGCAGCGCCTTTGCCGGCCTGTCGGCCAACACGCCGTTCTACAACACGCTGCTGGGCATGGCGATGTGGCTGGGCCGGTTTGGCGTGATCGTGCCGGTGCTGGCCATTGCGGGGGCCCTGGCGGCCAAGAAGCGCCTGCCCGTGACCGCCGGCACCATGCCCACCCATGGCCCGCTGTTTGTGGTGCTGCTGATCGGCACCGTGCTGCTAGTCGGCTTGCTGAACTACGTGCCCGCGCTCGCTCTGGGCCCGGTGGTGGAACACCTGATGTTGTGGTCCGGTCAGTAAGGTGCAGGAGAACACGATGAACGATTCAAAACAACCAGTGCTCGTAGATTCGGCACTCCTCAAGCCCGCCCTCGCCAGCGCCTTTGCCAAGCTCAACCCAAGCGTGCAATGGCGCAACCCGGTGATGTTTGTCGTCTATGTGGGCAGCATCGTCACCACGCTGCTGGCGGTGCAGGCGCTGCAGGGGCAGGACGTTAATGCGCAGCCTGGGTTCATTGCTGCCATCGCAGCCTGGCTGTGGTTCACCGTGCTGTTTGCCAACTTCGCCGAAGCACTCGCCGAAGGCCGCAGCAAGGCGCAGGCGGCTTCGTTGCGTGGCTTGAAGCAAAGCACCTGGGCCAAGAAGTACACGGGGCCAGTGAATGGCGAGTTCCATGGCAGCACCTGGCTCCCCGAGCAAGCCGAGAACTTGCGCAAGGGCGATGTGGCGTTGGTCGAGGCCGGCGACATGATCCCGCTGGACGGCGAAGTGATTGAGGGCGTGGCTTCGGTTGACGAGAGCGCCATCACTGGCGAATCGGCCCCGGTGCTACGCGAGTCGGGGGGGGATTTTTCGTCGGTCACCGGCGGTACACGGGTGCTGTCCGACTGGCTGGTGGTGCGCATCGGCGTGAACCCTGGTGAGTCGTTTCTCGACCGCATGATCGGCATGGTCGAAAGCGCGAAGCGCCAGAAAACACCGAACGAGATTGCGTTGACGATCCTGCTGGTGGCGCTGACGATCGTTTTCCTGGTCGTCACCGTCACGCTGCTGCCGTTCTCGGTCTTCAGTGTCGAAGCCGCGCAGTCCGGCATGGTGGTCAGCCTCACCGCGCTGGTGGCCTTGTTGGTCTGCCTGATCCCCACCACCATCGGCGGTCTGATGTCCGCGGTCGGTGTGGCTGGCATGAGCCGCATGATGCAGGCCAACGTGGTCGCCACCTCCGGCCGCGCGGTGGAAGCCGCCGGCGACGTGGACGTGCTGCTGCTCGACAAGACCGGCACCATCACCCACGGTAACCGCCAGGCGGCGGCCTTTTTCCCGGCACCCGGCGTCACGCAGGCCGAACTGGGTGCCTGCGCGATGCAGGCCTCTCTTGCCGATGAAACGCCCGAAGGCCGCAGCATTGTCACGCTGGCGCAGAAGCTGGGTTTTGCGCAGCCGTTGATCGGTGACACCGCCGAAGTGCCATTCACTGCGCAAACACGGATGAGCGGCGTCGATGTGAAGTCGCCCGAGGGCACCGCGCGTGCCCTGCGAAAAGGCGCAGTGGATGCGATTCGCCAGTACGTCGAGGCGCAGGGTGGCCGCCTGCCTGCCGAGGTGCTGCGCGCCGCCGACGAGGTCTCGCGCCGGGGCAGCACGCCGCTGGCGGTCGCCGAGGGCAACGCGTTGGTGGGCATTGTTGAACTGAAGGACATCGTCAAGTCCGGCATCAAGGAACGGTTTGTCGAACTGCGCCAGATGGGCATCAAGACGGTAATGATCACTGGGGACAACAAGCTGACCGCTGCGGCCATTGCCGCTGAAGCCGGGGTAGACGACTTCCTGGCCGAGGCCACGCCTGAAGACAAGCTCAAGCTGATCCGGCGCTACCAGAGCGAAGGCAGGCTGGTGGCCATGACCGGCGACGGCACCAACGATGCGCCCGCGCTGGCGCAGGCCGACGTGGCGGTGGCCATGAACAGCGGCACACAGGCCGCCAAAGAGGCCGGCAACATGGTGGACCTCGACTCCAACCCGACCAAGCTGCTGGAGATTGTGGAAACCGGCAAGGCGCTGTTGATGACGCGCGGCGCGCTGACCACCTTTTCAATCGCCAACGATGTAGCCAAGTACTTCGCCATCATTCCGGCGATTTTTGTCAGCACCTACCCGCAGCTTGGTGCGCTCAATGTCATGCACCTGGCCAGCCCCTCGTCGGCCATTCTGTCGGCCGTGGTCTTCAATGCACTGATCATCGTGGTGCTGATTCCCCTGGCGCTCAAGGGTGTGACGTACCGCGCCGTGGGTGCTGCCGCGCTGTTGCGCCGCAACCTGTTGATTTACGGCCTCGGCGGTCTGGTTGTACCTTTTGTTGGCATCAAGGCGATAGACCTGATGTTGGTGGCCACAGGGCTGATTTGACCTGCTTTCGGAGGAAATCTCTATGAAACACACACTCAAACCGGCATTTATCCTGTTGGTATTGCTATCAATTTTGACGGGGATTGTCTACCCGCTTGCCGTGACTGGCCTGGCGCAAGCGCTGTTTCCGGCGCAGGCGGCAGGCAGCGTGGTGCTGCGCGACGGTCACCCGGTCGGCTCGTCGCTGATCGGGCAGAACTTCGCGGCACCCGGCTACTTTTGGGGCCGTCCATCGGCCACCAGTCCCATGCCCTACAACGCCAGTGCATCGGGTGGCTCCAACCTGGGGCCGATGAACCCCTCGCTGACCGATGCTGTCAAGGTCCGCATTGCGACGTTGCGCGAGGCCGATCCCGGCAACACCGCGCCGGTACCGGTGGATCTTGTCACGTCCTCGGCCAGTGGGCTCGACCCGCACATCAGCCCGGCCGCCGCCCACTACCAGGCTGCGCGCGTGGCCAGGGCACGTGGCCTGGCCGTCGAACCGGTGCGGGCCCTGGTGACGCAACAGACCGAACACCCCTGGCTGGGCACGCTGGGGGAAGCCAGGGTGAATGTGCTGGCGCTGAACCTCGCGCTGGACGCCATCAAGTAAATTTGCCGAATGGTGCTCGCACGGCCCGACCCCGACCAGTTGCTGGAAAAAATCCAGCGCGTGGACGCACGTGCCCAACGCGGCCGCCTTCGCATCTACTTCGGCGCCAGTGCCGGGGTGGGCAAGACCTACGCGATGCTCAGCGCGGCGCAACGCGAACTGAAAGCCGGGCAAGACGTTTTGGTGGGCGTGGTGGAAACCCATGGCCGGAGCGAAACCGCCGCGCTGTTGGCAGGTTTGCCACAGCTGCCGTTGCGCGATGTGCCGTACAGGGACAGAACGCTGAAGGCGTTTGACATCGACGCTGCGCTTGTGCGCCGCCCCGCCGTGTTGCTGGTCGATGAACTGGCGCACTCGAACGTGGAAGGCTCGCGCCACCCCAAGCGCTGGCAGGACGTGCAGGAGCTGCTTGAAGCGGGCATCGATGTCTGGTCGGCACTCAACGTGCAGCACCTCGAAAGCCTGAACGGCACAGTGGGTGCGATCACTAGCATCCGAGTGCACGAAACCGTGCCCGACACGGTGCTCGACGCTGCCGATGAAATCATTCTGGTGGATGTGACGCCCGACGAGCTGGTGGCCCGGTTGCAGGCCGGCAAGGTCTACTCACCCCAGCAAGCAGAGCGTGCCGCACAGAACTTCTTCCGCAAGGGCAACCTCATTGCGCTGCGCGAGATGGCGCTGCGTCGCACCGCCGAGCATGTAGAAGACGACGTGCGCAGCTGGCGTGTGGAGCAAAGCAGCAGCGGTTCGGCAGGGAACGCGTCCCAGGATTTGCCGGTTTGGAACACCTCGGGCGCCATGCTGGTCTGTGTCGGCCCGCAGCCGGGTTCAGAGCAGACGGTGCGCACCGCTGCCCGGCTGGCCGGCCAGCTCAACGTGCGCTGGTTTGCGGCTTATGTGGAAACACCGCGCTTGCAGCGCCTGGCAGCGGCGCAGCGTGACCGCATCCTTGCGGTGCTTGCACTGGCCGAACAACTCGGCGCCACCACGGCGGTGCTCACCGGCAACGACGCTGCCACGGCACTGGTGGTTCACGCACAGGAGTTGAACTGCGCCACCCTGGTGGTTGGCCGACCCCAAGCCCGGCGGCTGGGCGGCCTGCAACCGAGCATGACACGCCAGTTGGCCCGGCTCGCGCCGAACCTGGACATTGTGGAAACCGGCCGTGCCGACAGCGCCCGAAGGCTGGCCAGCGTGGTCCACCGCACCCACCAGGCCGAAGACGACACCGATGGCCCCAGGGCGTGGCGGCGCTACGCCTGGGCTACCGCCAGCAGCGTTGGCATCACGCTGGCCGCCACGCCCCTGCTGGACGTGTTTGACTTGGCCAACATCGTGTTGCTGTTTCTGTTGGGCGTGGTTCTGGTCGCCGTGAAGCTGGGGCGTGGGCCAGCGGCACTCGCGGCTTTTCTGAACGTGGCCGCGTTCGACTTCTTTTTTGTCGCGCCACGCCTGTCTTTCGCGGTCAGTGACGTGCAGTACATCGTGACCTTCGTGGTGATGCTTGTCGTCGGCCTGCTCACCGGCCAGTTGACGGCAGGCCTGCGTTTTCAGGCCCGCATCGCCGCCAGCCGCGAACGCCGCGCGCAGTCGCTGTTCGAGTTGGCACGCGATTTGTCGGGCGCGTTGCAGGCCTCGCAGGTAGCGGAGCTCGGCGAGGCG
>CAZANT010000199.1:0-4961 GCA_964486575.1 uncultured Burkholderiaceae bacterium
GGTTTTGGGTGTGAAGGCGCTGGAGAGCCTGCAGTCTAGATCGGGTCGGCGCTATTTACGAGTGGCAAGAACGCCGATATTGACGCTATTCAAGTCAAACAGATCCACCTCCTCTGTCGTGGCGGCTTGTTTCCACAGCAGCCCTTCTGGATCGGGTCAGACACACCAGAGCCCCTGGAGGGCACCGGTCGCTCGAGCATGCCCACCGCCGAAAGTCAGCGAAACGGCAGTCGCTCAAGGCCCCGCTGGCACCACACGCAGCACCCGCCCTTGCGGGCTGTCGGTCAGCAGATAGACCGCGCCATCTGGCCCGACCCGCACGTCGCGCAAGCGTTCGCCCAATTCCTTGAACAACACCTCTTGTGGGCCAGGTGTGCCGTTCGGCATGGGTATCCGGCGAACGCTTTTCTCGGCCAGCGCGGCCACCAGCAGGCTGCCACGCCAGGCCGGAAACAACGCCCCGTCGTACCACGCCAATCCGGCCGGCGCGATGGAGGGGGTCCACTCGGCCAGCGGCGGGGTGACGCCTGGAAGGCTGCGGTAGGGTGTGATGCGGGCATAGGTGTAGTCCACGCCACCGGTGGTGATCGGCCAGCCAAAGTTGGCGCCGGGCGCCAGCCGGTTGAGTTCGTCGCCACCGCGCGAGCCGTGTTCGTGCGCATACGGCACACCGTTGACCACCAGCACACCCTGCGGGTTGCGGTGACCGGTGCTGTAGATCTCGGGAAGCGCGCCATCGTGGCGCACAAACGGGTTGTCGGCGGGCACGCTGCCGTCGGGGCGGATGCGTAAGAACTTACCCAGGTGCGTGTGCAGGCGCTGTGCATCGGTGCGCTCTTGGTTGCCATCGCCCATGCCAAACAACAGGCTACGGTCCGGCAGCCAGGCCATGCGCCCCCCGAAGTGCTGGGTGTCGGATTTGGCGGGCTTTGAGGTGAAGACGGGTCGCAGGTCTTGCAGTTGTTGTCCGTCAAACCCGGCGCTGACCACGCGGAGGTGGTTGGCCTCGCGTGTGCCATGGGCGAACGAGAGCAGCAGACGCCGGTTGGTGGCGAAGTCTGGGTCCAGCAAGACGTCGAACAGACCAGCCTGACCGACCGCCAGCACCGGCGGGACCCCAGCCACGGGTGCGGTGCGCAGCGTCAGGCGGCCATCGGCGCCGGGCGCTATCACACGCAACCGGCCCGGGCGCTCTGTCACCAGCAGGCCGCCGCCCGGCAGAAACGCCAGCGACCAAGGGTGCACCAAACCGGTGGCCACGGTCTCGATGCGGTAACCCACGGTCTGGGCCGCTGCGGGGGTCGACACCGCCATGGCCAGCGCAGTCAGGAGCAGGGCAAACGTGTATTTCATAATGGGTAGATGAAAGCCAATGCCGGTCATGATGCCCCATCGCCCCGCTGGGCCCGGCGTGCAGGGGTGTTGCTGCTGGCCTGGGTCCTGGCGTCCGCCTGGGGCTCGGTGGTGCAGACGCGCTGGAACCTGCAAGCACTTGTGGATGTGGGTGTGAACATCCCGGCCAGCGACTGGTGGCAGGTGATCGGGCAAGACCTGATGGCGTTCGCGCCTCTCTATGGCGGCATTTTGGCTGCGGGCTGGCTGGTTGCACTGCCGGTGGCCAGCCGCCTGGCCCGCTGGTGGCCCGCTGGTCGCAGCGCCTTGCTCGCCTCGGCCGCCGGGGTGGGCATGGTGGCGGCCGTGCGGGCAGTTGACGCGGTGGCGCCCATGCCGGTGTTCATTGATGCGACACGCGGTGTGACCGGGCTGCTGGCCATGGCCGCAGGCGCGGTACTGGGTGGCTGGCTGTATGCCCGGTTGTCGGCCCGCTGAACCCAGCCGAGGTCGTTCAGCTCCCCCTGGTTAACCGCACGGGCCGACACCGGGCTACTTCACCGGAATTACCAACCCCGCCGGCACAGGCACAGCCGTTACGCTGTTCTTCGGGCTGCCTTCGATGATCTTGTCGGAGTACACCAGGTAGACCAGGGTGTTGCGTTTGGCGTCCACCATGCGGACCACACGCACGCGCTTGAACAAAAAGGACGAACGGGCATTGAAGACCTCTTCCTGCACCGGAATCTTGCCTTTGAAACTGATGGTGCCCACCTGGCGGCAGGCCACGGCCGCATCCGACGTGTCTTCGGCCAGGCCCAGCGCGCCTTTGTAGCCGCCGGTTTGGGCGTGCGACAGATAACAAGCCACGCCCCCCACGTCGGGGTCGTCAAACACATCCACCACGATCTTGTCATTGGGGCTGAGCAGCTTGAAAGTGGTACTGACTTCGCCCACGGTTTCGGCGATTGCCCCGCCACACAACGACAACGCGGTAACCAATGCAAAGAGTTTTTTCATGGTGGTTCTTTCAGGCCTGTGGGGTGATCAAAAATTTGGCGCCGGTGGCGCGCGGGGCGTAGCGAGACACGCTGTCCAAGGACAGCGCCTCGGCCAGCCCCACGCTGCCAGCGTAGTGGCTCTGGAAAGTGGTGGTAAGTTCTCGCGCCACGCGCGCTTTCAGTGAGGCCACCGCGGCCGGGCCAATCTGCTGCAGGTAGGGGAAGAGCAGCCAACCGCCCATGCCCCAGGTCATGCCGAAGTTGCGATGGACCAGCGTGGGCGACGTGTCCAGCCCGCCATAGATGTAGACCTGCTTGGGCACCGAGGTGCCGTAGCGGCTGTACTCGGTGAGAGATCGGCTTAGCGCAGCCTCCATGCACGACAGGATCTGCCCGGCCAGCGTACCGCCCCCAATCGCGTCGAAGGCCACGGTGGCACCGGTGGCCTGCAGCGCGGCCGTCAGGTCGGCCACAAAGGTGGGGGCGCTGGTGTCGCACACATGGGCGGCGCCCTGCCCGCGCAGCAGCGCCACCTGCTGCGGCGAGCGCACGATGTTGACCAGGCCAATGCCCTCCTGCAAACAGAGCCGGTTGAGCATTTGACCCAGATTGGAGGCCGCAGCGGTGTGCACCACGGCGGTGTGTCCCTGCCGGCGCATGGTTTCCACCATGCCGAGTGCGGTCAGCGGGTTGATGAAACACGACGCGCCCTGCGCGGCCGTTGCGCCTTCGGGCAACAACAGGCACTGTTCAATCGCCACGGCGCGGTACTGGCTGTACATGGCGCCGCCAATCGCCGCCACACGCTGGCCCAGCAAGGCCTGTGCGGCGGGCGAAGCGCCTGCCGCCACCACGATGCCAGCGCCCTCATTGCCCACCGGCATGGCGTGGCCCACACGGGCAGCCACACCGGCCATGGCCTGGGGTGGCACCGGCGCGGTGAGCACGGGCCGCCCGGGCGTACCGCTGGTTTGCGCGAACTGGAGGTTGGCTGGGCCGAACAACAGGCCCTGGTCAGACGGGTTGAGCGGCGCCGCTTCTACCCGGATCAGCACCTCGTTGTCGCGCGGGGCGGGAACGGGTACCTCGGCCAGCGAAACTTCCAGTTCGCCGCTGGCCTTGATGAGGGAGCGAAGTTGCAGTGCGTGGCTGGGCAGGTTCGGCGGCATCCGTGGGTCCGGTGAGGGGAGGTCAGCCCATTCTAGGGAGCCAGACCGGAACCTGCTGCCGAACGGTCAGCCCAGCGTCACCCCGGTTTGCCCCAACCGCCTTCGCACCACGCGGTGGCACGGGCTTGGGAGAGCTTGAAGTCGGCGCGCACCTTGACCCGCGCCGCTTCGGTCCCCAGCGCGTCGGTGGCCTTGAGCCAGGCATACGGCTCGAACTCGTCGGGCACGATTTCCAGTGCCACTGTCCACTTGTCGCCCGCCACCGTGACGACCACGTTCTTGTTGAGCTGCGCGTGCAGCTGCTGCTCGTGCCGACGCACCACTTCGGCGGCGGTTTTGACCAACGTGCTGAAGGCGGCGATGTCCAGCGGCTTGGGGTTCTTCTTGTCGCGGCCCATGGTCCACGGGCCTACGAGGGCGGGCTCGGCCTCACCGTCGCGGGTCATGGCCACGGCCCAGCCGTCGTCGTCTTCGTTTTTGATGACCTGGGCGGTCCAGCCGTTGTCGGCCCAGAGGCGGTCTTGTTTGATGGGCTCAGTGGTGTCCATGGGGTTCACACAGGGTGTTGCATGCGCAGCCGGCGGGCGGCTTCTTCCTCGCGGGCGTCGTCAATCTCGCGCAGCACACCGCCCAGGTCCACAGGGCCCGAGGCGCGGGCGTGTTGGCCGGTGAGCAGCGTGTCGGGCTGTAACAGGCCACGCTCGAACAGCGCCCACATCTCGGGGCCGTAATCGGTGGCCAGCAACTCGGGCGCGCTGGCGCCAAAAAAGGCGCGCAGGTTGGCTACGTCGCGCAGCAGCATGCGCTGGGCGTGGTTGTTGCCAGCGGCGTCGACCGCTTGCGGCAAATCGATGATGACCGGGCCGTCCGCCGCCAGCAGGATGTTGAACTCCGACAGGTCGCCGTGAACCACACCGGCGCACAGCATGCGCACCACCTCGGCCAACAGGCTGGCATGGTGGCGCAGCGCGTCTTCGGGCGTGAACACCACGTCGTTGATGCGTGGGGCAGCGTCGCCGTCGGCATTCGCCACCAGTTCCATCAGCAGCACGCCGTCCAGAAAGTTGTAGGGTGTGGGCACACGCACGCCGGCGGCGGCCAGCCGGTACAGGGCGTCAACTTCGGCGCTCTGCCACGCGGCCTCCTGCACCTGTCTGCCAAACTTGCTGCCCTTGGCCATGGCGCGGGCGTCGCGGCTGTTTTTGGTCTTGCGGTTTTCGGTGTAGTCCACCGCCTGGCGAAAGCTGCGCTGGTCGGCTTCCTTGTAGATCTTGGCGCAGCGTGTCTCGTCACCACACCGCACCACATAGACGGTGGCTTCCTTGCCACTCATGAGCTGGCGCACCACTGTGTCGATCAGGCCTTCTTCGATCAGCGGCATCAGCCGTGCTGGTGGTTTCATGGGGGGATTGTGGTGCATTGGCCTGCCACAATGTCGCCATGACTGCCCCGACCCCCT
>CAZANT010000200.1:0-4959 GCA_964486575.1 uncultured Burkholderiaceae bacterium
CCGCTCGTGGTGTTTCGATCAGTCATGGGTTCAGCAGATGGATTCCGCCCCAACGCCTCCGTGGTTTATGGTGACGGACTGAGACGGGCAGGTGTACTGCACGGTGTCAATGCGTGCCCGCTGCACGCACTTTGCGATGCCAAATTAATTCTGCATTAGCAAGCAACTCTTCTGGATTGGGAATCACGGCCATGGGTGCGAACAACCGGTTGTTCTGATCCCTGACCAAAACCAGAGATCTTTCCCGGCCTTCAAGCGGTACTCGCCATAGTTCGTTCACTACGGTAAAGGCAGATCTTTGGGCAGTATCGGGACGCAGCATGTCGCAGACCTTCAGGCTGTGCATCCACCGGGAGCCAATTTGGCGCACAGCATCTAGCAGTATCAGATCCTCCTGCACGATCCACATTCGAGGCAGCGGGACACTTACATTGCGCGTGAACTCTACAAAGTACATCGGCAGTCCGTGCTCCACCTCAACAATGTCCCAAGCGCTCAAGGCCGGCCAATAGCGCTCGGGTAACTCCGCCGGCTTCAGTCCGGACGAGCCGGCAGTTTTGTCTTCAATGCCCATGTATACCTCTTGTGGTTATCTCAAGCAGCGCCAACGGACACGGTCGCTGTCCAGCTAGACGGTGCGGTGGGAAGGTCGTGACTAACTAAACGCTGGAGAAAGCTCAATTATGAGTTATTTATAACGTGGCTAAAAACATTCGCTGAGACGACCCTTGGTGTCATGACACATGCACCCCGATCGGTACCCCCTGGCAGACCTAAAGGGGCCACGAGCTTGGACAAGGATCTGGCAGTGCGTTTTGGGCTAGTGGTGCGGGAGATCCGGCTGGACAGTGGAATTGCGCAGGAAGCTTTGGCTTTGATGGCTGGCGTTGAGCGGTCCTACCTGGGTCGGCTGGAGCGGGGTCAGAGCCAGCCGACGCTGGCGGTGATACTCAAGTTGGCAAAAGCACTGCGGTGTGACCCGGGTGAACTTGTCTCCAGGGTGGCTACGTAGAGTGCGTAGTGCAGATGGGGGCGTGGTGTTGGGGCCAATTGCCTTGGATTAGCCGCTATCTGACTGCTGAGAACGTTCACCCTTGGCTGGTGGCTTTTGCTGCTATGAACTTACGTTTGCCCATGGCCATGACGACCGAAAGCCGGGCGAGCTGTTTGGCACGTGGTTGGGCTTTGCCTGTTTCCCATTTGTAGACGGACTGGCCGGAGGCGCCTACAAGCGCGCCGTAATCGTTGGCGCTGATACCCAAAAGCGTGCGGTGCCGGATCAATTTGGCTGGGGTGAACTTGACGCCATCCGTCACAGCCCGCCCGTTGGAAGATGTTCCGACGGAAGAAGCCAAGGGCGCCGAATGGGCCTTTGAAAGATTGCCCCGTTGCAGTCGAGTGACGGATTTCGTCAAGGAAGTCACCTGTTGCTTTAACGCAGTCAAATCCTTGCGTTGCTGTCCCACCATGGCTCGTAGCTTCTCAACTTCTATTCGACACTCTTTGCGACTGATCCGGGAAATTTCGGCTTTGAGGACGGAGGCGATGTTGGGCATGTCTGTTTCCCGCAGGAAGGTGGTTTCAGCCAACCCATGATATTGAAATTGCCAAAGATGTCGAACTGGAAGTTAAGGGTACAGATGATTAGCAGCGCTGTTTAGCGCTGATCAAAAACGCCTATGTTTGGCACTCGGTCGCCCCATCTGGTGCCCGGAACATCAACAAGTTATGAATAAGGGTATACCCTTGGTAGGGTCAAAAAGTCTGACCGTTTTATTCGTTCGAGACTGTTTTTAAATCAGAAGAGCAGCACCGCCATCCCCACCTTGACGCGCATGGGGGCCGGGGTTATATTACTAACCAGTCAGTCATTAACCATGTCCGCCCTGCCAAACACCCCCGACACTGCCCCGGCCGACCCGCTGACCAAGCGCGAACGCCGCAAAGAAGCGCGGCCGGGCGAACTGCTGGAAGCGGCGCTGGATTTGTTTGTGGAAAAAGGCTTCGCCGGCACCAAGGTCGAGGAGGTGGCGGCGCGAGCGGGTGTGTCCAAAGGCACGCTGTTTTTGTACTTCGCCAGCAAGGAAGACCTGTTCAAGGCGGTGGTGATCGACAGTATCGGTAACCGTTTTGTGGAATGGAACGCCGAGTTCGTGACCTTCCCGGGCAACACCACCGAGCTGCTGAAGTACGCGATGTCGAGCTGGTGGGAGCGCGTAGGCGCGACCAAGGCCTCCGGCATCACCAAGCTGATGATGAGCGAGGCGCGCAACTTCCCCGAGCTGGCCAATTTCTACCAGCGCGAGGTGATGGAGCCGGGGCGACAGCTGATCCGAAAGATCTTGCAGCGCGGCATCGACCGGGGCGAATTCCGCCCGCTGGACCTGGACAACGCGGTGTTCAGTTGCATTGCGCCAATGATTTTTCTGATGATGTGGAAACACTCCATGGCGCCGTGCAGCCAGGGTGTTCAGATCGACCCTGTGGCGTATCTGGCGAGCCAGGTGGACGTGATGCTCCACGGCGTGCTGGCACCGCCGGAGCCTTTTAAAATCGCGGGTTGACCCGATCCCCCACACCTACCCCCTCGTGAGCATCCCCATGAACATCGAACAAGCCCGCTTCAACATGATCGAGCAGCAAATCCGCCCCTGGGAGGTGCTGGATGCTGGCGTCCTTGCGCTGCTGTCGGTGGTGAAGCGGGAAAGTTTTTGCCCGCCCGCGCTGCGCGCCCTCGCATTTGTCGACATGGACATCCCGCTGCAGACGGACACCGAAGCCGCCCACCGCACCGGTCAAGTCATGCTGGCACCCAAAATCGAAGCGCGCTTGCTCCAGGGCCTGGCGGTGAAAAAGACCGATGCGATTCTTGAAATCGGTACCGGGTCCGGCCACATGGCGGCCCTGCTGGCGCACAGCGGCCACCACGTCACCACGCTGGAAATCGACCCCGCCCTGGCCGCACAGGCCCGCAGCAACCTTCACCGTGCCGGCGTCTACAACGTCGATGTGTTGCAGGCCGACGGTGCCCAGCCCATGCTGGCCGACGCGATGTTTGACGTGATTGTGCTCAGCGGCGCGGTGGCCGAGGTGCCGGCCGAGCTGCTGGCCCGGCTGCAACCCGGTGGCCGCCTGGCCGCCATCGTGGGCCAAGAACCGGTGATGCGCGCCACCTTTGTGACCCGCCGCGCCGAAGGCGGCTTCCACACCGAACAACCGTGGGACACGGTGGCACCCAAGCTGTTGAACTTCGCTGAGCCCTCGCGGTTCAACTTCTGAGCCCCGGATCTGAAAGCAATTCCCGCATGATCGACCACGTCCGCCCCGCCAGTCTGGCTGCTTGGCTGCAGTCCCAACCCGCTGGCACCACCCCGGTCGTGCTGGACGTGCGCGAGCCCTGGGAGCTGCAAACCGCCAGCGTGCAAGCCAGTGGCTTTGACCTGGTCGCCATCCCCATGGGCGAGATCACCCGCCGGGTGGCTGAGCTCGACCCGGCCCGGCCCGTGGCCTGTCTATGCCACCACGGTGCGCGCAGCCTGCGGGTGGCCGGCTTTCTGGCCCAAAACGGCTTCGATACGGTGGCCAACATCAGCGGCGGCATTGACGCCTGGTCGCGCGAAGTCGATGCCAGCGTGCCGCTGTACTGAATCCCAAGGAAGCCCATGCCGATGAATAGCCTGCGAACCCATTGGTCTGCACCCTGGCTGGTGGCCGCGCTCACAGCCACCACGTGGTGCCTTCCCGCCAGCGCCCAAAACCTGGTGACGCTCTACGAATCGGCTCGCGCCAACGACCCCACCTACCTCAGTGCCAAGGCTCAGTACGACGCCAACTTGTACCGTTCGGAGCAGGCCAAAGCCAACCTGTTGCCGGGTGCCAACCTCACCGCCGGTGTGACCCGGGTGGACCAGGAAGTGCGCCTGGCCAGCGGCCAATCCGGCGGCGGCCAGTACACCGGGCGCAGCGCCAGCGTGGGCCTGACCCAACCGCTGTACCGCCCCGGTAACCTGGCGCTGTACCGCCAGGGCCTCAAAGGCGCCGAGTCGGCCCAGGCGCAGCTTCAGGTGGCCGAACAAGACCTGCTGGTGCGGGTGACGCAAGCCTACTTCGACGTGCTGGCCGCGCAAGACAGCCTGTTGTTCGTGCAAGCCCAGAAAACCGCCACCAGCGAGCAGTTGGCCTTTGCCAAACGCAACTTTGAGGTCGGCACCTCCACCATCACCGACACCCGCGAAGCCCAGGCCCGGTTCGACCTGGTGCTGGCCCAGGAAATCGCCGCAGAGAACGAGTTGCGCGTGCGCAAGCTCACGCTGGACACCCTCACCGGTGTCGCCAATGCCAGCCCCAAACCGTTGGCCTTGCCCGCTGCCCTGCCCGCCTTGGTGCCGGCCGACGCGGACAGCTGGGTGCAGCAGGCCGAGACCAGCCACCCGAACATCCGCCTGGCGCGCACCGCGCTGGAAGTGGCCGAATTGGAAGTCCAGCGCGCAGAAGCCGGCCACAAGCCCACGCTGGACCTGGTGGCCAATTACAACCAGGCCAATAACCCGAACAGCACCAGCGGTGGCGCGTCGTCCATCGGCACCCGGGTCAACACCGGCACCGTGGGGGTGAACTTCACCCTGCCGCTGTTTGCCGGGTTTGCCACGCAAAACCGCATCCGTGAAACGCTGTCGCTCGAAGAAAAAGCCCAGGCCGATCTGCAGGCCGCCCGGCGCTCGGTGGAATTGGCCACCCGCACTGCGTTTTTTGGAGTGCAGTCGGGGACCGGCCAGGTGAAAGCACTGGAAGCGGCCGAGGTGTCCACCCAGAGCGCGCTCGACGCCAACAAGCTCGGTTACCAGGTGGGTGTGCGCATCAACATCGACGTGCTGAACGCCCAAAGCCAGTTGTTCCAGACCAAGCGCGATTTGGCCCGGGCCCGCTACGACGTGCTGGTGAACGGCCTGCGCCTGCGCC
>CAZANT010000201.1:0-4928 GCA_964486575.1 uncultured Burkholderiaceae bacterium
GCAGGTCTTGCACCTCGCGGGCATCGTTACCCGGCACCGGCAGGTAGTGCGCACCAAGTGGGCAGGCGATGCCGCCGACCTGCCCACCGCGGCTGTTGCCACCGGCCTCGTCTTCCAACTCCAGCAGCGCAAAGTCGTCCATGCCTTGCTGGCGCAACACACGCGCTGCCGCCAGGCCAGCCACCCCGCCGCCGAGCACCAGCACCCGGGTACGGCGGGTGGCGCTGGGCGCTTGGGATGGGTTGTCGCGCATCCAGTGGCCGCGGGTGTGGGCGAGGTCGGTGAAGCCGCCGGGCAGGGTGCTTCCATCCGCGGGGTGGCGGTCACACCCAAGCAGTGGCAACGCACCCGCGGCGAGGAAGCTGCGCCGTTTCACACCGCTGCTGTTCAATGGCCCACCTTGCCCCATTCCTGCTCGTAGCGGTGCACCAGCACCTGGTTCGACAGGCGGTTGACTTCGGTGGGCACGCGCGCCATGTCGAGCGGAAAGTCGAACAGCAGCGGCAGGGTCTGCAGCGTCAGGTAGCGCAGCTGCGGCGGCAGTTCGGTGGGCAGGCGAAAGGGCCGGCGGCTGGCAATCACAAACCCCCATTCGCCGAAGCTGGGCACGTTGGCGTGGTAGGGCGCGGTGCGCAGGCCGACCGATTCCATGGTGCCCACCACCGTCCAGTAACTGCCGCGCGCCACCAGTGGCGAGGTGGTCTGCACCACCGCGTAGCCACTGGCCGCCAGCCGCCGGTCCAGCAGTGCATAAAACGCGTTGGTGTAGAGCTTGCCAATGGAAAAATTGGTCGGGTCGGGGAAGTCGACGATGACCACGTCGAAGGTGTCGGTGCCGCTTTCCAGCCAGCCAAACGCGTCGGTGTTGACCACCTTGACCTTGGGCGACGCAAGCGCGTTGGCGTTCAGCCGGGTGAGCGCCGGCTGGCTGACGAACAGCGTGGTCATGGCCGGGTCCAGCTCCACCAAGGTGACGCTTTCGACGCTGGCGTATTTGAGCACCTCGCGCACCGCCATGCCGTCGCCACCCCCCAGCACGGCCACTTTCTTTGGCGCACCGTGCGCGGCCATGACCGGGTGAACCAGTGCCTCATGGTACCGGTACTCGTCGCGCTCAGCGAACTGCAGGTTGCCGTTCAGGTAGAGCCGGTGGCCGCCGTGCGCCGCGTTGTTGGTGACCACAATGCGTTGGTAGGGCGAGGTGGCGGTGAAGACGATGCGGTCCTGGTAGAAGCGGTCTTCGGCCCAGCTGGTGAGTGTGGCCGCGCCTGCAAAGCCTGCCAGCAGCAAGCCCAGCACGCCGGCGCAGGCCAATGCGTGCGCGCCGAAGTGCCGCAATTCGTGCCGGAACAGCCACAGCGCCCAGACCGCCACGGCCGCGTTCATCAGGCCAAAAAACAGGCCGGTGCGCACCAGCCCGAGGTAAGGCACCAGCAGCAGCGGGAACGCCAGCGACACCGCCAACGCGCCAAGGTAGTCAAAGGTCAGCACCTGCGAAACGAGGTCTTTCAGTACCACGTCGCGCTTCAAAATCCGCATCACCAGCGGGATCTCCAGCCCCACCAGCGTGCCAGTCAGCAGCACCCCGCCGTAGAGCAGCAGCCGGAACGCACCTGGCGCATGCGCGTTGGCCAGAAACAGCACCGCGGGCAACGCACCACCCACCAGCGCTACCAGCAGCTCAATGCGCAAAAAATGCGCCGGCAGCTGCCGCTCAAAAAACCGCGACAACCACGACCCAATGCCCATGGCGAACAAGTAGGTGCCAATGACGGTGGAGAACTGCAGCACCGAGTCCCCCAGCACATACGACGCTAACGCCGCCGCAGCGAGCTCGTACACCAACCCACAGGCGGCGACGACGAAGACGCTGGCCAGCAGAGCGATTTCGAGGGGTTGGGGGGAGGTGCGGGTGGGGGTGTTCAAGGCGAGCGGGATGTGTGTGGGCCAAAGGCGTATTGGGCGTCGCGAGGGGGCGCGGGCTAGGCGGACGGCGCGCAGGAACCGGAGCGACCTGATGGGTCGTGAGGATTCCGAGCACCGGCCAACAACGCCCCTGCCCTGCGCAGTAGCCCCCTAGCCGTGGATGGCGGCGGCGACGATGATGGAAATCCCCAAGCACATCGCCGCCACCACCATGCCCAGGGCGCGGTTCTGTTTCTCCACGATCTCTTCCCACAGGTTGTAGGGCGTGATCTTGTCGATGACGATGAAGCTGATCCAGAACACCAACACCCCAATGAGTGCGTAGACGATGGAGCCGATGAAGGCCGCCGGTTTGATCCATTCGAGTCCCATGTCAATCTCCTTGTAAAACCATGCAGCTCCACAGGCTCATTTGTGCCCGCCGCCGCCTGAATATCCCCCATACGAACCACCCGAGCTGCGGTAGCCGCTGCTGGTGTTGCAGTTCTCCACCCGGGGGTCGCACTGGTCGCAGCGCGACAGCAGGGTGGACAGCGCCATCAGCAAAAAGAAAATCACCAGCGCGCCGCCCAGCCCGATGCTGGGCTTGAAACTCACCGGTGAAGCGTCAACGCGTGCGAGCAGGTCGGCCTTGTCGGCCATCTTGAAGGCAGCAGCCACGGTGTTGTGGTCAATCTGGCTGCCAATGGACCAGGTGACTTCGCTGCGGGCACGCTCCATCGACAGCAGGCTTTTGCCCTTGGCAAAGTCCCGGTTGAAGGTCTTCTGGCCGCGCTCCACCTGCCAATAAAACTCGCCGGCAACGTAGGTGGTTTCGGCGTTGTAGCTGTACTTGAGTTGGTAGCGGGTGCCGAGGTAGTTGGCACTTTGTTCGGCGCTGTCGAGTTTGGGCGCACCGGTGGCAGGCTTGACCAGGCTCCAGCCATCTTCCGCATCCACCAGAAACAAAAAGCCTTTGTTCTGGTTGTAGAGCAGGTACTCGCTCCAGCCGAAATGCTCGTCGGAGTCGCCGGGCTCGTGGCCCATGCGGTGCTGAAAGCCCACCACCTGCCACACCGCGCCTTGGAGCTGCCCTTGGCTGCCAAGCGGGATCAGCAACTGGACCGGCTCGTCTTGGATCGCGTGGCGCAGCGCCGCGCCGGTGCCTTGTGTGAGGTCGATGATGCTGTTGCACGAGCGGCAGGTGATGCTTTTGCTGCTCGCCAGCGTCACCGCCACGGGGCTTCCGCAGTTGGGGCAGTTGAATTGCTGGCCTTGGTCGTTGCGGGCCGATTCGTCGCGCAGGCCGGTGAGCTTCAGGTCGTCAAGGTTGACCGCGCGGCCAAGGTAGACGTCGGGCGGCTGACCTGACAGCGTTGGGCTGTAGTCAATGCTCAGCACCTCGCCGCTGTCGCTGCGCAAGTCCACCGTAGCAAATGCGGTGCCCAGCGGCGGCAGGTGCGGCAGTTCGCCCTCGGCCGCCATCAGCGTGACCAGGGCGTTGGAAGCCACGGTGTAGGGCTTGCCGTTGATCGCGGTGGTGGCACCGACGCGAAAGTGTTCCGGCGCCGGCAGGTCGCGTTGGGGCTTGAGCGCGCTGCTGAAGACAAACGCGCCGTTGTCTTCGCTCAGCGTGGCGCTGGTGCCGTCGTCCAGGGCGGCCTCCCACTCGTTCCAGGTGCCGCCGTCGTAGCGAAACTGCAGCCGCCCCACCAGCGTGAAGCCCACGCCGTTCCAGCGGCCCGAGGCCATGAGCTGCAGCCGGCTGTAGTCGTCAAAGACATCGGCCATCTTGCCGATGCGCGAGAGGCGCTCGCCGTCGCGCACCACCGTGCTGTGGCAGTAGCCGCACACCGCATGGGTGGACTGCGCGCTGCGGAACAGCACCGGCGCGCCGCACCCGGGGCAAGCGGCGCGGTAGGCGCGTTGCGGGCTCTCCTCTGTGGCCATTCGGCTCTTGTGTTGTTATTGCCGAAGATCGAACGGCTAGACCAGCTTTTTCAGCAACTCCGCTTTCTTGGCGTCGAATTCTTCCTGCGTCAGGATGCCCTTGGTCTTCAACTCGCCGAGCTTCTCCAGCATCGCCATGATCTCGTCGGGTTTGACGCCCACGCTGGCCGCAATAACCGGTGCCACGGCCGCTGCACCGCTCAGCCCCTGGCTCAGGTTTTGCGCCAGCACCTGGCCCAGCGCCACGCCGGCGCCCAGGCCCATGGCGTCACCGGCAATGCCGCCGCCGCCACCCGCGCTTTCGGCAAACTTGGGTATGGCTTGCGCGGTTTGGTACTGCATGAACTTGCCCATGTCGTTGCCGACCATGCCCATGCCAATCTTTTGGTCGAGGATTTTTTGCAGCTCTTCGGGCAGCGAGACGCTTTGCACCGTCATGCCGTCGAGCTGCAGCCCAATCTTGGTGAAGGCCGGCGTCAACTCGGTGCTGAGTGCGGTCGCAAACGCAATCTGGTTGGCAGCGAGGTCAAGGAATGGAATCTGGCTGCTGGCAATCGCATTGCTGATGTTTTGCAGCACCAGCCCGCGCAACTGGCCGTCCAGGTCGGCCACGGTGTAGCGCTCGCGGGTGCCAGAGATCTCGGTGTGGAACAGCTTGGGGTCGGCCACGCGGAAGCTGTAGTTGCCAAAGGCCCGCAGCCGCACCGCACCAAAGTCCTTGTCGCGGATGGTGATGGGCTGGGGCGTGCCCCACTTCTGATCCACCTGCTGGCGGGTGCTGAAGAAGTAGACGTCGCTCTTGAACGGGGACTCGAACAGCTTGTCCCAATTCTTCAAGTAGGTCAGCACTGGCAGGGTCTGGGTGGACAACTTGTACGTGCCGGGGCCAAACACGTCGGCCACCTTGCCCTCGTTGACGAACACCGCCATCTGAGATTCGCGCACGGTCAGCGAAGCGCCGTTCTGGATTTCCATTTCCGCCATCGGAAAGCGCCAAGCCAGGGTGCCGTCGTCATCCTCGGTCCACTGGATGATGTCGATGAACTGCTTCTTGATGAAATCCATCAGTGCCA
>CAZANT010000202.1:0-4922 GCA_964486575.1 uncultured Burkholderiaceae bacterium
CCAAGGCTCTGACAAACCGGAGAAGGAAGAGGTCAAGATCGGCTTCATTCCACTGACCGACTGTGCCAGCGTGGTCATGGCGTCGGTGCTGGGGTTTGACAAAAAGTACGGTGTCAAGATCATCCCCAACAAGGAAGCATCCTGGGCTGGCGTGCGCGATAAGTTGGTCAGTGGCGAACTCGACATGGCCCACGTGCTGTACGGCCTGATCTACGGCGTACACATGGGCACCGCAGGACCGAAGAAGGACATGGCCGTCCTGATGAGCATCAACAACAACGGCCAAGCCATCACCCTGTCGAAAACGCTGGCAGAAAAGGGCGCTGTCGATGGCCCGTCGCTGGCGAAGTACATGGCCGCCAACAAACGCGAGTACACCTTCGCCGGAACCTTCCCCACCGGAACCCACGCGATGTGGATGCACTACTGGTTGGCTGCATCGGGCATCAACCCGATCAGCGGCGCCAAGCTGATTACCGTACCACCCCCTCAAATGGTGGCCAACATGCGCGTCGGCAACATGGACGGGTTCTGCGTCGGCGAGCCTTGGAACCACCGCGCCATCATTGACGGCATTGGCGTCACCGCCATCACCACCCAAGACATCTGGAAAGACCACCCCGAAAAAACATTGGGCACCACGGCAGAGTTCGTGAAGAAATACCCCAACACGGCTCGGGCAGTGACGGCCGCTGTACTGGAAGCCAGCCGCTGGATTGATGCCAGCCTGCAGAACAAAAACAAGATGGCGGAAACCGTCGCAGAAAAGTCCTACATCAACACCAGCGTCGACGCGATCAACCAGCGGATTCTGGGCCGTTACCAGAACGGCCTGGGCAAGACCTGGGACGACCCCAATCACATGAAGTTCTTCAATGACGGCGCCGCCAACTTTCCCTACCTGAGTGACGGCATGTGGTTCCTGACGCAACACAAGCGCTGGGGTCTGATGAAAGAACACCCAGACTACCTCGCCGTGGCCAAACAGGTCAACCAGATCGACCTGTACAAAGAAGCGGCCTCGTTGGCGAAAGTCAGTGTGCCCAAGGATGTGATGCGTACCAGCAAGCTGATGGACGGTGTGGTCTGGGATGGCAAGGACCCGAAGAAGTACGCCGACAGCTTCAAGATCAAGGCCTGACGACCCCGTCCGTTCTGCCGAACCACAACTTCCAACCATCACAGGTGCCATCATGGTCAGCGCTGTATTTCACCCGCCCTTTGAAGGCCCAGCCGAGCCCGCCCATGCCCAAAAGGCAACGGTAGGCGTAGCGCGCCAGGTCCGTGCCGCCAACGACGACGTGGCGCCAGCTTCGACCAGTCACAAACACACACCAACCCCCCCCATGAAGCCGTCATTCAACTGGTCTGGGCTGATGCTCAAGACACTGCCGCCGGTATTCGGCCTGGGCCTGCTCGTCGCCATCTGGGGCGTTGTGGCGACTGTCACCAAGGGCGACATTCCAACGCCCTGGGCCACCCTGCAACAGGCGATTTCCGTTTTCAGCGACCCGTTTTACCAAAAAGGGCCCAACGACCAGGGCGTTGGCTGGAATGTGTTGAGCTCGCTCAAGCGGGTGGGCATCGGCTTTGGCATGGCCGCGCTGGTGGGCATTCCGCTCGGTTTCATGATCGGCCGCTTCACCTTCCTGAGCCGCATGTTCAACCCGTTGATCAGCCTGCTGCGCCCGGTGTCGCCTCTGGCCTGGCTGCCGATTGGTTTACTGGTCTTCAAGGGCGCCAATCCGGCTGCCATCTGGACCATCTTCATCTGCTCCATCTGGCCAATGATCATCAACACCGCCGTGGGTGTGCAGCGGGTACCCAGCGACTATATGAACGTGGCCCGGGTGCTGAACCTGAGCGAGTGGAAGATCATCACCAAAATCCTGTTCCCGGCGGTGTTGCCATACATGCTTACCGGCGTCCGCCTGGCGGTGGGAACGGCATGGCTGGTGATCGTTGCCGCCGAAATGCTGACCGGCGGCGTGGGCATCGGCTTCTGGATCTGGGACGAGTGGAACAACTTGAATGTGAAGAACATCATCGTGGCGATCTTCGTGATCGGTGGCGTCGGCCTGATGTTGGAGTTCGCACTGATCAAACTCGCCACTGCGTTTACTTTTGAAGAGGTGAAGTCATGAGCGACAGCCTGACCAGCAAATACATTGAGATTGAGAACGTTGAGCAGACGTTCAGAACAGCCAAAGGACCGTTCTGCGCGCTGCAAAACGTCAACTTAACCGTCGCCAAGGGCGAGTTCGTGACCCTGATCGGCCATTCGGGCTGCGGTAAGTCCACCCTGTTGAACCTGATCGCCGGTTTGACCCTGCCGACGCAGGGCAGCCTGATCTGTGCCAATCGCGAGATTGACGGTCCTGGCCCCGACCGCGGCATGGTGTTTCAGAACCACTCGCTGCTGCCATGGTTGACCTGCTTCGAAAACGTGTACTTGGCGGTGGAGCGGGTGTTCGGCGCGTCCAGCCGCGTCACAGGCACCAAGCCAGAAACCAAAGCAGAGTTGAAGGCACGGGTCGACGCGGTGCTGGCGATGGTTGGACTGACCGCCGCTGCGCACAAGCGCCCAGGTGAAATTTCGGGCGGCATGAAGCAGCGGGTCGGTATTGCACGCGCTTTGTCCATGGAGCCCAAAGTGCTGTTGATGGACGAGCCCTTTGGCGCGCTGGACGCACTGACCCGGGCCAAGCTGCAAGACGAGCTGCTGGCCATCGTGGCCACCACCCAAAGCACGGTGGTCATGGTGACCCACGACGTGGACGAGGCGGTGCTGCTGTCCGACCGCATCGTAATGATGACCAACGGCCCGGCCGCAACCATCGGCGAGGTGCTGAGTGTGGAGTTGCCACGCCCCCGCTCACGGGTGGACCTGGCCGAAAACACCGACTACCTGCACTACCGCAAGGCGGTGATCGACTTTCTCTACACGCGCCAATCGCACGTCGAGAAGCAAGCCGCCTGAGGGCGGGGCGGGACCCGCCTCCAGCCGGTTCCGTCCACAACACGAACGAGTCTAGAAACACCTCGCCGCAGGCGGGGCGGGGCAAGGTCTGTCCAATGCGGACAACTGGGAGATGGTGATGAAGAAAATGAAATTGGTGATGGTGGGCAACGGCATGGCCGGTGTACGAACCATCGAGGAGCTGCTCAAGGTCGCGCCCGACCTGTACGACATCACGGTGTTCGGCGCCGAGCCGCACCCCAACTACAACCGTATCCTGCTGTCGCCGGTACTGGCCGGCGAGCAAACGCTGGACGAGATCGTCCTCAACTCTTGGGACTGGTACCAAGACAATCACATCACGCTGCACGCTGGCAAAAAGGTGGTTGAGGTGGACCGGGTGCGGCGCATCGTGCGTGCTGACGATGGAACCGAGGCGCATTACGACCGCCTGCTGATGTGCACCGGCTCCAACCCCTTCATTTTGCCCATCCCTGGCAAACAGCTGGATGGCGTGATTGCCTACCGCGACATCGCCGACACCAACGCGATGATCGAGGCTGCGGCAAAGTACAAGAAAGCGGTGGTGATTGGCGGCGGCCTGTTGGGCCTGGAAGCGGCCAATGGCCTGATGCTGCGCGGCATGGAAGTGACCGTCATCCACGTGATGCCCACCTTGATGGAGCGCCAGCTGGACCCGGTCGCCGGTGGGTTGTTGCAAAAGTCGCTCGAAGAACGTGGCCTAAAGTTTGTGATGGGGGGGCAAACCCAGGCGCTCTTGGGTGATGCCGACGGTGGCCAAGGCGGGCGGGTGATAGCACTGCAATTCAAAGACGGCAGTGAGATCCCAGCCGACCTGGTGGTGATGGCCGTGGGCATCCGTCCCAACACTGAGCTTGCTGAAAAGATGCGCCTGCACTGCAACCGCGGCATCGTGGTGAACGACACCATGCAAACCGTGACGGACGCCCGAATCTACTCGGTGGGTGAGTGCGCAGCTCACCGAGGAATCGCCTACGGTCTTGTGGCCCCGCTGTTCGAGCAGGCCAAGGTTGCAGCCAACCACCTGGCGCAGTTCGGCATCGGCCGATACCAGGGATCGCTCACCTCGACCAAGCTGAAGGTGACCGGCATCGACCTGTTCAGCGCAGGCGAGTTCATGGGCGGCGAAGGCACCGAAGAGATTGTGATGTCCGACCCGTACGGGGGGGTGTACAAAAAGCTGGTCATTAAGGACGATAAGCTGGTCGGGGCCTGCCTGTACGGCGACACAGTGGACGGCAGCTGGTACTTCAAGTTGCTGCGCGATGGCCGGAGCATCAACGACATCCGCGACAAGCTGATGTTCGGCGAGTCCAACATCGGCGACGTGGGCCACGAAGGCCACAGCAAAGCGGCCACCATGCCCGACGACGCGGAGGTCTGCGGTTGCAATGGCGTCAACAAAGGCACCATCTGTAAAGCCATCAAAGAAAAGGGCCTCTTTACCCTAGATGAGGTGAAGAAGCACACCAAAGCAAGCGCAAGCTGTGGCTCCTGCACCGGACTGGTGGAGCAGATTCTGATGTTCACCGCCGGTGGCGACTACTCCGCCACACCCAAGCTCAAGGCGATGTGCGGCTGTACCGACCACGGCCACCAAGCAGTGCGCGACGCGATCCGCGACAGCAAACTGCTCAC
Source organism: uncultured Burkholderiaceae bacterium (assembly GCA_964486575.1). Taxonomy (GTDB): domain Bacteria; phylum Pseudomonadota; class Gammaproteobacteria; order Burkholderiales; family Burkholderiaceae_C; genus PCRC01. The sequence continues at coordinate 4,640 of CAZANT010000202.1, forward strand.
CATCGCGGACGTGTTCAAGTTCATGGAGTGGAAAACGCCCAACGGCTGCGCAAGCTGCCGACCGGCAGTGAACTACTACCTTATCAGCACCTGGCCCAAAGAGGCCAAGGATGACCCACAGAGCCGCTTCATCAACGAACGCAGTCACGCCAACATCCAGAAAGATGGCACCTATTCGGTCATCCCACGCATGTGGGGAGGTGAAACCACGGCCGACGAGTTGCGCCGCATCGCGGACGCGGTGGACAAGTACAAGATCCCAACCGTGAAGGTCACGGGCGGC
>CAZANT010000203.1:0-4915 GCA_964486575.1 uncultured Burkholderiaceae bacterium
GCGAGCCTTCTTTGAGTGCCACACGGGTCAGGCCGCCCGGCACCATTTGCACCTCTTTGCCGCTGAGCACAAAAGGCCGCAGGTCAATGTGGCGGGGCGCGATGCCACTCTCCACAAACGTGGGGCAGCTGGAGAGGCTGAGTGTGGGCTGGGCGATGTAACCGCTCGGGTTGGCGAGCAGCGCCTTGCGGAAGTCTTCGATCTCGGCAGTCGTGGCGGCTGGCCCCACCAGCATGCCATAGCCACCGGCGCCGTGCACCTCTTTCACCACCAGGTCCTTCAGGTTGTCGAGCGTGTAGGCCAGCTCATCTTGGTTCCGGCACATGTAGGTTGGTACGTTGTTCAGGATCGGCTTTTCACCCAGGTAGAACTCGATCATCTTGGGTACATAGGGGTAGACCGACTTGTCGTCTGCCACCCCCGTGCCGACCGCGTTGCAGATGGTGACGTTGCCAGCCCGGTAGGCCCGCATCAGGCCGGCACAGCCCAGCGTGGAGGTGGGGCGGAACACCTCGGGGTCGAGGAAGTCGTCGTCGAGTCGACGGTAGATCACGTCCACCCGCTTCGGGCCCCGGGTGGTGCGCATGTAAACGAAGTCGTCTTTCACCATCAGGTCCTGGCCTTCGACCAGTTCCACGCCCATTTGCTGGGCCAGAAAGGCGTGCTCAAAGTAGGCGCTGTTGTACATGCCTGGGGTGAGCACCACCACGGTCGGGTCGGCGGTGGCAGGCGGGGCCGAGGCCCGCAAAGTTTCCAGCAGCAAATCGGGGTAATGCGCCACCGGCGCAACCTGGTGCTGGTTGAACAGGTCGGGGAACAACCGCATCATCATTTTGCGGTTTTCCAGCATGTAGCTCACGCCACTGGGCACGCGCAGGTTGTCCTCCAGCACATAGTACTCGCCGCCGCCTTGGGCATTGGCGGCACGCACGATGTCCACACCGGCAATGTGCGAGTACGTTTGGTTCGGCACGTCCACGCCGACCATCTCGGGCCGGAACTGGGCGTTGTTGAGCAGCTGCTCGGCAGGGATCAAACCAGCCTTGATGATTTCCTGGTCGTGGTACACGTCGTGCAGGAAACGGTTGAGCGCATTGACGCGCTGAACCAGACCTTTTTCCATTGCCTGCCATTCGGCAGCGGGGATCACCCGGGGAATCAAATCGAACGGGATCAGGCGTTCGGTACCACCGTTGTCGGCGTCTTCTTCCTTGGCGCCGTAAACGGCAAAGGTGATACCGACGCGGCGAAAAATCATCTCCGCCTCTTCGCGCCGCTTGCGCATCATGTCGCCAGGCTGCTTGGCCAACCACGCGTCGTAAATCTTGTAATGGTCGCGCACCTCTTTGCCGTCCGTGAAGAACTGATAAGGCAAATTGGTGTACATCTCGTCGAATTTCTGCATGCGCAATCTCCTGTGCACAGCTTAGCAAGTTTCAGGCCCAAATCCGGCGATGCGAGACCGCAGCGAAACAGATTTCGCCGCGTCTATTCCGCCCCTGAAGCGCTCGCCCGGTGGTGCCAGTAGCGGCGCGAGAGTGCGCGTTGGCAGCTCACTGTGCTGGGCTCGGCTGACCGCCAGCCCATGGCACCGCAGCTCGGCGAATCCAACACCGCGATGCCCAACGCGTCATACCGCGCCAAAACGCTGGGCGCGGGGTGGCCAAAGCGGTTGCGGTACCCCACCTGTGCCAGCGCGAAACGCGGCGCCACTTGGACCAGGAAAGCCTCTGTGGAGGAGGTTTTGCTGCCGTGGTGCGGAACCAGCAGCACATCGGCCCGCAGCGGCGCACCAATCGCCACCAGTCGGGCCTCTTGCGCGGCCTCGATGTCGCCAGTCAGCAGCGCGTGGCGCTGGCCGTTGGAGACGCGCAGCACACAGCTCAAGGCGTTGCTTTTGCGTGTTTGCAGGTAGTCCTCCGCCTGCGGGTGCAGCACCTCGAAAGCCACACCGTCCCAAGTCCAGCGCTGACCGGCCTCGCAGCGGCGAACGGGCCGCAGGGCCTGCAGCGGATGGTGCTCTTCGATGGAACTCACCAGACTGGCCTGTGGCTGCATGGCCAGAAGCGCCTCGGCACCGCCGGTGTGGTCGAGGTCGCGGTGGCTCAGCACCAGCGTGTCGACCTGTTCGTCAAACGCGCGCAACAGCGGCACCAGAACCCGGTGGCCGGCGTCGCTTTCGCTGGAAAAGCGGGGTCCGGCGTCGTACACCAGACTGTGGCGGGCGGTACGCACCAACACCGCGGTGCCCTGCCCCACGTCGGCGGCCAGCAACTCGAACTCGCCAGGGGCCGGGCGCGGCACCTGCCACATCAGGACCGGTAGCAGCAAAGGCAGGCCCAGGCAACGCAGGGGCCAAGGCCAGCGCCAGACGAGCACCACACCACCCAGCAGTCCAGCCACACCCGCCCAAAGCGGCGCGGCAGCCGTTGCATAAGTGGCCCATGTCCAGGCGCCCAACGGTTGCAAGGCCCAGGCCAGCGCACCGGCAGCGACCGAAGCCAACGTCCACGCTGGGGCGAACACCACACCCAGTAAAGCAAGCGGCGTCAGGACCAGCGTGACCCAGGGAATCGCCAACAGGTTGGCCAGCAAGCCGACCAGCGACACCTGGCCAAACAGCAGCAGCGTCAGCGGCGTCAAAGCGACCGTGACCACTGCCTGTTCACGCAACATTAAGCGAAATCGGCCCCAAGCCCCTATGGAATTTGGTGATATAGCTTCTGAATTTGTAGCAAACAACACGGCCACAGCGACAAAACTGAGCCAAAAACCGGCTTGAAGCAAGGCCCAGGGGTCAAGCACCACCACGGCTGCCATCACCAACAACCAGCGGGTGCTGGCGGGCCAATGCCGACCCGACGCCTGCAGCAGCACTGCCACCGCCAGCATGCACACGGTACGCTGCGCTGGCACCCCCCACCCGCTGAACAGGGCATAGGCGCTGGCAAGCACCAGCCCGCCAGCGAGGGCAGCTTGCGGCGCAGGCCACAACAGGCAAAGCCGCACGCTGCGACGCCACAGGGCATTAACCAGCTGCGCCGCCAACCACGCAAACATGGTGATGTGCACGCCGGAGATGCTCATCAGGTGGGCGACACCCGTGGCACGAAACACGTCCCAGTCTGCCCGGTCAATCGCCTGCTGGTCGCCGGTCACGAGTGCGGCCACAACCCCGGCGGCCTGCCGGTCAGGAACCTGCGCAAAGATGGCGTCGCGCACCCGCTGTCGCGCCTGGGCCACCGGGTAACGCCAGCTGCTGGCCAGCCGCTCGGCGGCCCAGTCTTTGGTTCCGGTGCGCACGTACCCGGTCGCCAACACACCTTGTTCCCACAGCCACAGCTCGTAGTCGAATCCGTGCGGGTTGCGATTACCGTGCGGCGCCTTCAGCCGCACCGGGAGCCGCCACAGCTCGCCGGCTTTCACATCCGGGGGTTGGGCCTGCAGGGCCAGCGGATCGGTTGGCTCGCTGCGCCAGGCGCCGCTGTACCAGCCGAGTTGCAGGCTTGGCGGCAGCGTGACCGGCTGGCCTGCCAGCGTGGCCGATGTCACCGCCAGACGGAGACGAAGTCCGCTGTCGGTTCGCTGCGGCATGGCCGCGACCCAGCCGATGACAACGAGGTCGCGGCCCTCCAACGCTGGGTCCAGCCGCTGGCTGGCTTGATGGCTGGCGCGGCCACCCGCCATGGCAAAGCCCAGCACCGCAAGGCTGCCGCAGACCACAATTTGCCGCAACAAACCGACACGGGTGTATCTCAGGCCACAGACCAGCAAGGCCAGCGCGTCCAAAGTCAGCCAGCCATAGAGCCAGCCGGGCCACAGACTGACTTGTTGCAGCTGGCTTGCCGAACCACCCACCAGTGCCAGCAAACCCGGACCCAAAGCCCCGAAGCTGGGGATCAGCCCGAGCGGCTTGGTGGGGGAAGTGGGCGGCATGGTGGCGTACGCGGCTCGCGGTGGGGCCATTATGAAAGCACATTCGCCCAGGGCTGTCACACTTGCATGGCTCGGGTCTTGCTAAGCTCTGGCGCTGCCGGTGTGCGAGCGCCGGGCTTTTTCTCGTTCCAACCATCGGAAACCGCATGTCGATCCACGCCGCACTCAGCCACATCACCCACTACAAGTACGACCGCCCGGTCACGCTGGGGTCGCAGGTGGTGCGTTTGCGCCCGGCGCCGCACTGCCGCAGCAACATCATTTCCTACTCGCTCAAGATCGAGCCGGTCGGCCACTTCGTGAACTGGCAACAAGATCCCTTTGCCAACTACCTGGCGCGGCTGGTGTTCCCGGACAAGGTCACCGAGTTCAAGGTCACCGTCGACATGGTGGCGGAGATGTCGGTCTACGACCCGTTCGACTTCTTCCTTGAACCCAGCGCGGAGACTTTCCCCTTCCGTTACAGCGAAACGCAGAAGCAGGAACTTGCCCCCTACCTCGTCGCCGGCCCCGTCACGCCGATGCTGCGAAGCTACCTGGATGCGATCGACCGCACACCGCGCCGGACCATCGACTTTCTGGTCTCGCTGAATCAGCAGGTGGCGCGCGACATCAATTACCTGATCCGCATGGAGCCGGGCGTGCAGTCGCCGGAGGAAACGCTGGCCAAGGCCAGCGGTTCCTGTCGAGACTCGGGCTGGCTGCTCGTGGAGTTGCTGCGTCACTGCGGCCTGGCGGCGAGGTTTGTGTCGGGCTATCTGATCCAGCTGACCCCCGACGTGAAAGCACTCGACGGCCCGAGCGGCACCACCCACGACTTCACCGACCTGCACGCCTGGTGCGAGGTATACCTGCCGGGTGCCGGCTGGATTGGGCTCGACGCCACTTCGGGGCTGATGGCAGGCGAAGGCCACATCCCATTGGCTTGCACGCCACAGCCTTCGAGCGCTGCGCCCATTGAAGGGGCCGTCGACAAGGC
>CAZANT010000204.1:0-4905 GCA_964486575.1 uncultured Burkholderiaceae bacterium
GCCAAGCGCAGTGCCGACAGCGGCAGCCAAGCGGTCGAAGCCCGGGCCATTGCCAAAGCGGCCCAGGAACTGGCGCAGGACACCGCGGCCCGCCAGGCCCTGTCCGACGCCAAGCTGAGCGAAGTGGCCCTGCAGCGCTCGCAACTCGAAGACCTGATCCAGAGCCTGTCGCGGTCGCGCGATGAGAACCTGGTGGTCGACATCGAGTCCGCGATCCGTTTTGCCCAGCAGCAGGCCCAATTGACGGGCAGCATCGAGCCGCTGATGGCCGCACTCAAAGCAGCGGACCAACGTGTGACCCGCGCCGCCCAACCTCGTCTGGCTCCGCTGCAGCGGGCCCTGGTGCGCGACATGGAGCGGGTCCGTACCGCCGCCGTGGCAGATCTGCCCACCATGCTGTCGCGCTTGGATGAACTCACCCGGCTGGTGGACGAGTTGCCGCTGCAAAACCAAGTCGCCACCGTGCCCGACAACCGCGCCGTGGCTTCCGCCCGCGACGAGGCCTTGCCCTGGTGGCAACGCAGCCTGAACCGGGTGGCCGACGAGGCGCGTGCCCTGGTACGTGTCAGCAGCGTAGCCCAGCCGGAAGCTGTGCTGCTCGCACCGGAGCAGGGTTTTTTCCTCCGCGAGAACCTCAAGCTCAAGCTGCTCAATGCACGCCTCGGGTTGTTGGGCCGGCAGGCCGAGTCCTCGCGCCTGGACCTTGCAGCCTCAGATGCCAGCCTGCGCAAGTACTTTGACCCCGCCTCCCGCAAAACGCAGGCTGCACTGGCCACTCTGGCCCAGTTGCAGGCGCAACTCAAGTCCACCGCGCTGCCGCGGCCCGACGACACCCTCGCTGCGCTCACCACCGCGGCGGCGGGTCGCTAGGAAGCCCAATGCGTGCCGCCCTCTGGCTCCTGGCCCTGTTTGGTATCGCCGCCGCACTGGCGCTGTTTGCCGGCAACAACCAAAGCACCGTCACCCTGTTCTGGCCGCCGTGGCGGGTGGACCTGTCGCTCAACCTTGTGTTGATTCTGTTGCTCGCTGCCTTCGTGTTGCTACACACCGCGCTCCGGGCGCTGGCGGCCCTGTTTGACTTGCCCAAACAAGCACAGCGCTGGCGCACGCAGCAAAAAGAGCGCGCGATGTACGGCACGCTGATGGACGCCCTCTCGCACCTTCTGGCGGGTCGTTTCATCCGTGCCCGAAAGCTGGCCGATGGCACGCTGAGCCAGGCTACGGCGTTGGCAGAGGGCGGCCAGAGCCGCGTAAACACCAACCGTCTGCAGTCGCTGGCGCACCTGGTGGCGGCCGAAAGCGCCCAGTCGCTGCAGGATCCAAGCTCGCGCGACAGCCACCTTGAGAAGGCGCTGGAGTTTGCCAGCAGCCGTGAAGAACAGGAAACCCGCGAGGCGGCGATTCTGTCGGCTGCCCGCTGGGCGCTGGTGAACCGCGACGCCGAAGCCGCGCTCGACTGGCTCGACAAACTACCCCAAGGTGCCAACCGCCGCACCCTGGCACTGCGAATCAAACTCAAGGCCGCCCGACTGGCGCGCCGCACTCCCCAGGCCCTCGACACCGCCCGATTGCTGGCCAAGCACGGCGCGTTTTCTGCCAGCGCTGCGCAGAGCATTGTGCGGGGTCTGACCCTCGATTTGCTCAGCGCCGCCTATGACCCCAACCAACTGCAAAGTGCGTGGTCACAGCTCGACAGTGCCGAGCGCCAGATGCCCGACGTCGCAGTGCACGCCGCCCAGCGCATGCTGGCGTTGCAGGGCGATGCACTTCAAGCGCAGCAGTGGCTGCTGCCCGTCTGGGAGCGCATGCTGTCGCAGCCCGACGCGCTAAGCGAAGCCCAGCAACTCAAGCTGGTGCGGGTGCTGGAAGCGGCCTTTGGCGCCGCGTCCACACCGCTTGATGGCCTCTGGCTGGCCCGGATCGAAACCGCACTGCAAAACAACCCGCGTGACGCCAAGCTCCAGTACTTGGCCGGCTTCGCTTGTTTGCAGCAGCAGCTCTGGGGCAAAGCCCAGCAACTGCTTACCCAGGCGGCCAGCAACCTGCAGGAAGCGGCGTTCCAGCGCAGCGCCTGGCAGGCATTGGCCCGCCTGGCTGAACAGCGGGACGACCCCGCAGCAGCGCAACAAGCCTGGCGTCGCGCTGGCAGCGTTTAAGAGCCGAACACAACCCCAGCCGGGCTGGGGTGTTGTGAACGGCGGTATGGTTGCCGTACCGCTTCGAAAGCCAATGCCGTGCCCATCCCTCCAAGCTCCTTCCCCCACCGCATTGCGCTGGCACTGACTCTTCTGTGTGGTTCGTTGGCGCATGCCCACGACACTTGGCTCAGTCCCTGGCCTGCCGCCATGGCCGGCGGGCCAACGCGGCTGGCACTGGGCACGGGCAACCGTTTTCCGGTGCTGGAGTTCAATCCGCAGGCCATCAGCCTGGCTGAGACCGGTTGCCGCAGTGCCCAGGGCCAGCCGTTGGCCTTGCTGCCCGACACCGAGGCCGCCACGCACTTGGTGGTGCGGGTGCGTGGTGCCAGCGACGCGTCACCGGCGCGCACCTGCTGGGCGCAGCTCAAGGCGTTTGAGGTGAGTCTTCCGGCCGATAAAGTGGCCGAGTATTTCCGAGAGATTCGCCCGACCGAGGCGGTGCAACTGGCTTGGCGCGCCATGGAGCAGCGCGGCGTGGTGTGGCAAGAGCGGTACACCAAGTACGCCCGCATTGAGTTACCGTTGGCGCCTGGCGTGCCAGCGCCTGCGGCGGTGCCCAGCCCGCTGGGCATGGACGCGCTGCTGCTCACGCCCGCCGCCGACGTGCGGCCAGGGGCCAAACTCGAGTTTTTGGTGCTGCGCGACGGTCAGCCGCTGGCCGATTTCCCGGTAGAACTGGTGAGTGAACGACAGCGCTTCGGCATTTGGCGCCAGACCGACACTCAAGGCCGCGTCAGCGCCACCGTACCATTTGACGGGCAGTGGCTGCTGCGCGGCACCGAGTTGGCCTTGTCCACAACCGAGGCGGACCGTTGGGAAAGCCGCTTCCTCACGCTGGCCTTCGAGGTGCGCACCCCACGCTGAACCAGAGTCCGCGCGGGACGGTTTCGTCGGGTGATCAGGAGGCTGGCGGGGTCCCGGCGCCGTCAAACGGCATCGTCACTTGGCGCAGGTCGCGCTTGGTTTCCACCAATACCAGCGGTCCGTCGTCGAGCACCACCGGTGCGGGCCGTTCACGCGGCACATGCACCGGAGCTGGTTGCGCGGCAATGCTGGCCTGCACTTCAGCGACCTTGGCCGCGTCCGAGTTCACCCATTCCAGCCCCGAGCTTTGGGCAAGCTGTTGCAGTTCGTCCATCGGCAGTGTGTAGCTGGCCACCGGAGCCGCAGCGGGTGCCGGTGAACTGTCCACTGCAGCTGGTACAGGGGCTGCAACCGGTGCAACCGAAGCCACAGGGGTGGACGCTGCGGGCGTGGCATCGGTGTCTGTGGGGTCGTCGGAACGTGCGTTGCCCGTCAAGACGCCACCGCCCATCACGGCTTCTGCACCCAAAATCACCGCCGCGAGGTTTGCTGGCTCGGTACTGACCCACTCGGCGGCGGGGGCGCTGTCGGCGTCTGCGGCGGCTGTTGCCTGCTCAGGCGTGGCCGCGCGTGGCTCGCGTTCACGACGTTCGCGGCCATAGCGGTCGCGGCTGCGCCGTTCGCGGTTGGCTTCAGGCGCACCGTCGGCGTAGGTCGCTGGGTCAGACCCACCTGCCTGCAGGCTGGTGGCATGATGGCTCTGGGTCTCTGCGTCGCTACTGGCGTTGGCGTCTGGCGCAGGCCGTTCGCCCCGTTCGCGGCGGCCACCGCCTTCACCCCGGCCACGGCGCTCACCCCGGCCGCCGCGCTCGCCCGCGGGGCGTTCAGCGCGGGTTTCCGCCGTGGGCACCCCTGTTTGAGCAATATTCTGGCCCTCAGCCCCCGTCAAATCTGGAGAGGCCGCTTGCATTTCTGTAGCAACGGGCATCGCTGACCTTTGTTCGGCATCGCGGGGTGCACGGCGGCCTTCGCCCCGCTCGCCGCGCTCACCACGGTCTCCGCGCTCACGGCGCGGTTCGCCGTCGCCACCTTGTCGGCCGCGCCGGCCGTCGTTGCTGCGCTCCGCGCCACCTTCAGAGCGGGTACCCATCTCGCTGCGTGGGCCGCGTTCGCCTTCGGCACGGGGCGCGCGTTCGGTGCGTTCTACGCCGTCGGCGCGAGGTCCACGCTCTACGCCTTCGGCACGAGGAGGACGATCACCACGCTCGCCATCGCGGCCCCGGCCGCCCCGGCCGCCGCGTCGGTTGCCTTCGCCGCGCTCGCCACCGCGTTCGCCACGGCCTTCGCTCCGTTCTGGACGGCCGTCACGGCGGGCTTCTTTTTTCTCTGGTGTGGCAGGCGCAGGTGCGGGGGCAGGCGCCGCTGCCGGTGTGATGCCGAACAGGCTCTTGACCCAGCCGAAAAAGCCGGTTTCCGCGGCTGGGGTGGCGGGTGCCGCAGCCGGAGCCTTGTTTGCCGCCGGAGTTGCAGTCGGCGCAGTGGCACGGGGTGCCGCGACTTCGGCTCGGGGCGCCGCCTGCGGTGCCGGTGCGTCGGGCAACACGCCCTTGATCACAGGCTCTTGTTTGTTGCTTCGTTCCTGGCTGCGGCGGGTAACGGTGGTTGGATCTTCGACTTCGTCGGCCAGTTTGTAGCTCGCTTCGATGTTGTCGAGGCGCGGGTCGTCGTGCTTGAGGCGCTCAAGACGGTAATTCGGGGTTTCCAGCGTTTTGTTGGGCACCATCAGCACATTGATGCGCTGCTTCAGCTCAATTTTGGCAATTTCCGAGCGCTTCTCGTTCAGCAGGAACGAGGCCACGTCGACGGGCACCTGGCACAGCACCGAGGCGGTGCTGTCCTTCAT
>CAZANT010000205.1:0-4897 GCA_964486575.1 uncultured Burkholderiaceae bacterium
GGACCACCGGCGAGAAACATTGGGAGGTGCTGCTGCGCGCCCGTGCGATTGAAAACCAGGCCTACGTGCTGGCCGCCGCGCAGGGCGGAGTGCACGGCAATGGCCGTCGCACCTGGGGCCAGAGTCTGCTGGCCGACCCTTGGGGTGAAGTGCTGGCGCAGCGCGCTCAGGGCGCGGGCGTGGTGCTGGGCCACTGTTGCGCCGTCAGGCTGGCCACCGTTAGGCGGCAACTGCCGGCGCTGCAACACCGCCGCCTGCAGGGCTGAGCCATGAGCTTGCGGGCCATCGCCTCCCCCACCCGACTCGGCCTGCCGCGCTGGGCCCTTTGGACGGTGGTGGTGGGACTGGTGCTCACCTTGCTGGGCACGTTGGTGTGGTTGGCAAGCCGCTATGAAGTCAGCCAGTTGCAGACCCGGCTTGAACGCGACGCCAGCGAGGCCCAGGGCAACCTGCGCGCCATGCTGAGCCGCAATGTGCAAAGCCTGCAGGCGCTGCACTTCAACCAACCCACGCCAGGTTCGTGGGCGCAGGAGGCCGCCGAGGTGCTGCGCCAGCACCGCGAACTCCTGCGGTTGGAGTGGCGCGACAGTGGCCTGGCGACCCAGGCCGTGTCGGACACACCATTCAGCCCGCCAGTGTTTGACCGGCTGGGCCGCGACCGTGCCCAGGCGGGCATCGCCCTGGCCTGCGCGACCGCCGAACGGTTGGGCGCGCCGGCGTATTCCGGCAGCTACTTTGTGCCGCAGTACAGCGGCATGGGCCTGGAGGTGATGGACCTGTGCCTGCCGCTGGTCGAACGTGGCCAGACCATTGGCTACCTGGTGGCCAACTACGCACTCAATGGCCTGTTGGCCGAGCTGTTCGGCCCGCGCATGCCAGCCGACCTGTCGGTGTCGTTCACGGAGGCCGATGGCACCCGCCTCGCCGTGCATGGCCTGCCCGTGCGTGGCCAGCGTGTTTTCACCGCGCAGCAGTTGCTCGACCTGCCCGGTCAGGCCATGGTGCTGCGGCTCGACAGCTGGCGCGACGGCCCCGACCTGTTCCCCAACCTGCTGACGGCTTTGGTCAGCGCCATGTCGCTGGCCTTGCTGGCGGTGCTGGCTTTGCTCGGCTACGACATGCGCCGCCGCCTGCGTGCCGAGCGCGACCTGGCCGACGCGCTGGCCTTCCGCAAAGCGATGGAAGACTCGCTGGTGACTGGCCTGCGCGCGCGCGACCTGCAGGGCCGCATCACTTACGTCAACCCAGCGTTTTGCAGCATGGTGGGTTTCAGCGCCGAGGAGCTGCTCGGCAGCAAAGCGCCCGCCGCCTACTGGCCGACCGAGCAGCACAGCGAGTACCAGCGCCGGCACGACATCCGCATGGCCGGGCAGACGCCGCCGCGCGAGGGCTTTGAGTCGGTCTTCATGCGCAAAGACGGCACCCGCTTCCCGGTGCTCATCATCGAGGCACCGCTGATCAATGCCGTCGGTGCGCAAACCGGTTGGATGAGCGCCTGCCTCGACCTCAGCGCCCAGCGCAATGCCGAAGAACTCTCGCGCACCCGACAGGAGCGTCTGCAAGCCACCGCCCGCCTCGCCATGGTCGGGGAGATGGCTTCGCTTCTCAGCCACGAACTCAACCAGCCGCTGGCTGCCATTTCCAGTTACGCCAGCGGCTCGCTTAACCTGCTCCAAGCCGGGGGGGGCGTACCGCTGGCGGCACCGGCCCAAAGCAGCCTGGCCGACGCGGTGCAGCGCATTGCGGGCCAGGCCGAGCGCGCGGGCAAGATCATCAAAAGCGTGCACGACTTTGTCCGCCGCCGTGACCAGCAACGCGCCGCCGCCGCCCCGCAGGCACTGCTTGACGCGGTGATGCCGCTGGTCGCCTTGCAGGCGCGCAAACTCGGCGTGACGGTGCAGACCGAATGCCCGGCCGATTTGCCCGACGTTTTGTGCGACCGGACCATGGTGGAGCAAGTGCTTTTGAACCTGGTTCGCAACGGCATGCAGGCGATGGACGTCGCCCCGCCGAGCCAAATGCCGCAAGTCCGTACGCTCGTCATCACAGTTGCGCAGGTCGCCAGTCCGGCGGCGGTCGCCTTCTCGGTGGCTGACGCGGGCGAAGGCATCAGCGACGAGGTCGCGACCCAGTTGTTCACGCCGTTCTTCACCACCAAGGCCGAGGGCATGGGGTTGGGCCTGAGCCTGTGCCGCACCGTGGTGGAGCAACATGGCGGGCAGCTGTCGTTTGCGCCGCGTGCGCCGCGCGGCACGGTGTTCACCTTCACCCTGCCGCTGGCCTGAACCACAAGAAGCAAGGAGGAGACACCATGCAACCTGCAGCCAATGCCACTGTGTTCATTGTGGACGACGACGCCGGTGTGCGCGACGCGCTGGCCTGGCTGCTGCGCACCCGTCGGCTGCACAGCGAAACCTTCGACAGCGCCGAAGCCTTTGCCGCCATGCTGGCCCAGCGCACCGCCAGCGGTGGCCCGGTGCTGCGCGAGGCCGGCTGCCTGTTGCTGGACGTGCGCATGCCCGGCGGCATGAGCGGCTTGGCGCTGTTCGACCAACTCAGCACGCAGGGCCTGTGCAACGCGCTGCCGGTGATCTTCCTCACCGGGCATGCCGACGTGGCCACCGCGGTGGACGCGGTCAAACGCGGCGCCTTTGACTTCTGCGAGAAACCGTTTTCCGACAACGCGCTGGTGGACCGGGTGGAGCAGGCGCTCAACCTGTCCGCGGCCACCCTGACGCGCCAGGCCGAGCGGACCCAGCTGCGGGCGCGCATGGCCGAGTTGACCGAACGGGAGCGCGATGTGATGCAGCGCGTCGCCCAGGGCCTGCCGAACAAACTGATCGCCGACGCGCTGGACATCAGCGTGCGCACGGTAGAAGTGCACCGCGCCAGGGTGTTTGAGAAAATGGGGGTGAAGTCGGCGGTGGACCTGGTCCACTTGCTGCAGGAGCTGTGAGCGTGGCGCCTGTTTACGGGCGTCGGTCGGTGTCGTCCGGCGGGTTTTCCGGCGGCGGCTTCAACTCACCGCCTTTGCGGCCCGAAAACAAGGTCCCCCAGACAATGCCTACCAACAGCAGCCCACCGCCCAGCGCCTCCAGTAAAAGCAAAGTCATGCATCAGGTCCTGTGGTGGTGCGGAGTGGCAGTTATTGTAGGAAGCCTAGCCGCCTGCGGCAGCGCGCCACGTCAAAGCCCCGCGCCGGCGCCCTCCTTCCCGACGCCACGTCCGCCTGCCGTCCTGCCCGCACCGCCGACCCCGCCCGAACCCGCGGTGACCAGCCCGCGCTCGGCGTTCGAGTTTGACGACACCGCCCCGTTGCCTGCGGTGCAGGAGCGCCCCAAAAGCCGCTGGGTGCCGGTGCGCTGGCGCGAACTGCCCGGCCTGGCCGACGACGTGATGTTCGAGGCCTGGAACGCCTGGATTCGCGGATGCGAGCGCCCCCTGCCAGCGTTTGCTTTGCTGTGCAGCGAGGTGCGCCAGCTCAGCATCGCCGACGAGTCGGCCCAGCGCCAATGGCTGGTGAAGCGCTTCCAGCCCTACCGCGTGGAGTCGCTGGAGGGGCAGGCGGTAGGCATGCTCACCAGCTACTACGAGCCGCTGCTGGAAGCCAGCCGTGTGCCCACCGCGCAGTTCAAGGTGCCGCTGTACCGCCCGCCGGCCAACCTGGCCAGCCGCAAGCCCTGGTACACACGGGAAGAGATCGACACGTCGGCCGGGGTGCGTCGCCACCTGCAGGGCCGCGAGATCGCCTGGGTGGCCGACCCGGTGGACATGCTGATCCTGCAGATCCAGGGCTCCGGCCGGGTCCGCCTCACCGAGGCCGACGGCAGCCAGAAGCTGGTGCGGTTGGCTTTTGCGGCCACCAACGAGCAGCCCTATAAAAGCGTGGGCCGTTGGCTGCTGGACCGGGGCGAGTTGCGCGACGTGTCTTGGCCATCCATCAAGCGCTGGGCGGCAGAAAACCCCAACCGTGTGAACGAGATGCTGTGGAGCAACCCCCGTGTGGTGTTTTTCCGGGAAGAGGCGATGAGCGACCTGGACACCGCCTTTGGCCCGCGCGGGGCACTCGGCGTGGCTTTGACGCCAGGCCGCTCCATCGCGGTAGACAAAGACAGCATTCCCTACGGTGCGCCGGTCTGGCTGGCCACCCGTGGCCCGGCGGTCAACCTGCAAAAGCTGGTGTTCGCGCAAGACACGGGCTCGGCCATCGTGGGCGCGGTGCGGGCAGACTACTTTGCGGGTTGGGGCGACGAGGCCGGCGACCTGGCCGGGCGCGTGAAGCAGCCGTTGCGGCTCTGGGTGCTGTGGCCCCGGTGACTTGGGGCCGCCTGGGCGGGCTTCAGGCGGGCTGAAACACGGAATTAGCGCGACTTTTGTGCCATATCGGTCACAAGCCTCTGTGAAGACTAGCGATTATGCTATGAAAATCATAGTAATGTCGCGGCAGCCCAGCCCATATTGGGCTTATTTCTGCGCCCCGCGCAAAGCTCGGTTGTAATCCTCCCTGTCGATGCGCCTCGCGCGCGGCATCCTAAACACCCCACCATCCAAGAGGACCTCCGCATGAAAACGCGCGCCGCCGTCGCCTGGCAAGCAGGCCAACCCCTGACCATCGAAACCGTGGACCTCGAAGGGCCAAAGTTCGGCGAGGTGCTGGTGGAGATCAAGGCCACCGGCATCTGCCACACCGACTACTACACGCTGAGCGGCGCCGACCCGGAGGGTATCTTTCCAGCCATCCTGGGCCACGAAGGCGCCGGTGTGGTGGTGGACGTGGGCCCCGGCGTCACCAGCCTGAAAAAGGGCGACCACGTGATCCCGCTTTACACACCGGAATGTCGGCAGTGCAAGTTCTGCCTGAGCCGCAAAACCAATCTGTGCCAGCTGATCCGCGGCA
>CAZANT010000206.1:0-4887 GCA_964486575.1 uncultured Burkholderiaceae bacterium
CGGCGCGCTGGATGGTGTCGGCCACATTGCCACGCAGGTAGGGGTAGACGATCTGAGGGCAGGCAATCCCGAGAATCGGGCCCATCTGGTCTTCCGGCACGTTGCGGATTTCGAAAATGCCAGCCTGGCGCGCTTCGACCAAGAACACGGTTTTTTCCTGGATCAGCGTTTGGACGGTGGCGGTCACGGTGACTTCAAAAATGCCGTCGGCCACCGGACTGGTCGCCACGTTCAGCTTGATGTCGACTGTTGGCTGCTGTTGCTCCAACAAGATCGCCGGCGAGTTCGGCTGCTCAAGCGACAGTTCTTTCAGGTAGACGCGCTGAATCTGGAACACGGGGTCGGCGTTGGTGTCGGGGGTTGCGTTGTCGGCCATGGGGGACTTTCGGAGTCAAAAGAAAACCCGCGGTGGCAAGCCACTGCGGGCGGGTGTTGGTTCGGTTCCGGCGTGGATTATCTCAGGCCGCCTGCAGCAGCGGTACCAGCCCTCCGCGTGCATCCAGGGCAACGAGGTCGTCGCAGCCGCCCACGTGGGTGTCGCCAATGAAGATTTGTGGCACGGTGCGGCGGCCGGTGATGTTCATCATTTCGGCGCGGCTCTCGGGCTGCAGATCAACGCGGATTTCGTCGAGCCGGTCCACACCCTTGGCCAGCAGGATTTGTTTGGCACGGATGCAATAGGGGCAGGTCGCGGTGGTGTAGATCTTGACGTTTTGCATCGTGTCGCCTCAGGCTTTTTTCAGTTCGTCTTTGGTCACCGGCAGGCTGGCGGCCTTCCAAGCGTTGATGCCGCCCGAAAGCGTTTGGGCCTGCTCGTAACCCAGCTTTTTCACCGTGGCCAGCACGCGGTTGGCGCGGGCACCGGTGGGGCAGACCAGAATCACCGGCAGCGCCTTGTTCTTCACGGTGCCGGGCAACTTGTCTTCCACCTGGCCGAACGGCACGTTCTTCGACTGGCCGATGCGGCACTTGGCAAATTCTTCGGGTTCGCTCACGTCAATCACCACCGCCTTTTCGCGGTTGATCAGTTGCACCGCACGCTCTGGGCTCAGGCCAGTCGCGGCCGCGCCCTTGATGGCTGGCCACAGCAGCAGGCCGCCAGAAGTCAGCGCCACGGAGAGCAGCAACAGGTTGTCGAGGATGAATTTCACGGGTTTCCTTGGTGTTCAGATGGTCGCGGGACCGTACGCGGTGAGGGTCTCAGCAGTCCACGCAACCCGCGATTTTAGAATGCCGGGTTATTTCTTGAATTTGCAACGGCCTTCTCAGGGACTCATATGTACAAACTCGTGCTGATCCGCCACGGCGAATCAACCTGGAATCTTGAAAACCGCTTCACTGGCTGGACCGATGTGGACCTGACGCTCACCGGCGTGGAACAGGCCAAAAACGCCGGCAAACTGCTGAAAGCCGAAGGCTACGAGTTTGATGTGGCCTACACCAGCATGCTCAAGCGTGCCACCCGCACCCTGTGGCACACGCTCGACGAAATGGACCGCACCTGGCTGCCGGTGGTGCACAGCTGGCGCCTGAACGAGCGCCACTATGGCGCACTGCAAGGCCTGAACAAAGGTGAGACCGCCAAGAAGTTTGGCGACGAGCAGGTGCTGGTCTGGCGCCGCAGCTACGACACGCCGCCCCCGGCGCTGGAGCCGACCGACCCGCGCAGTGAGCGCGGCGACCTGCGCTACGCCAAGCTCAGTCCCGAGCAGATTCCCCTCACCGAGTGCCTGAAAGACACCGTAGCCCGGGTGCTGCCGTTCTGGAACGAGGCCATGGCACCGGCCATCAAGGCCGGCAAGCGGGTGGTGATGGCCGCGCACGGCAACTCGATCCGGGCGCTGGTCAAGTACCTCGACAACATCGCCGACGACGCCATTGTCGGCGTCAACATCCCCAACGGCATCCCGCTGGTGTACGAACTGGACGCCGACCTCAAGCCCATTCGCCACTACTACCTTGGCGATGCCGAGGCCGCCGCCCGCGCCGCCGCCGCTGTGGCCTCGCAGGGCAAAGCCTGAGAAAAAGCCCCGCCGACACCACCTTGTCACGATGCCCCGGCGCGGCAGAGTGGCGTTGTGGGAACCCACGCAGCCACAGGCCGTCCAAGGTGTATATTGCTGCGAAACGAGGTCTTATTTATGCGTCAGAACTTGAGAATTGCAGGCTGGGTGGCGGTGGGTGCACTGGCCGGTGCCTTGACCACCGTGTCACTCCAAACCGTGGCCCGTGGCGCCCTCGCGCCGCTGCCGCTGGAAGAGCTGCAACAGCTGGCCGCGGTGTTCGGCATGGTCAAAAGCGACTACGTCGAGCCGGTGGACGAGAAGAAACTGATTTCCGACGCCATCTCCGGCATGGTTGCCAGCTTGGACCCGCATTCGCAGTATTTCGACAAAAAAGCCTTCAAGGAATTCCGGGAGGGCACCTCCGGGCGCTTTGTGGGCGTCGGCATTGAAATCAGTCAAGAAGATGGGTTGGTCAAGGTGGTCTCGCCCATCGAGGGGTCGCCCGCGTTCCGAGCCGGCCTCAAACCCAACGACCTGATCACCAAGATCGACGACACCGCAGTCAAGGGCCTGTCGCTGAGCGAGGCGGTCAAACGCATGCGTGGCGAGCCAGGCACCAAGGTCAACCTGACCATCTTCCGCAAAGACGAGAGCCGCACGTTCCCGGTCACCATCACCCGCGAAGAAATCAAGACCCAGAGCGTCAAGAGCAAGGTGCTGGAGCCGGGCTACGCCTGGATTCGCCTGAGCCAGTTCCAGGACCGCACGGTGGAAGACTTCGCGCGCAAGATGGAAGAAATCTACCGCCAGGAACCGAACCTCAAGGGCCTGGTGCTGGACTTGCGCAACGACCCCGGTGGCTTGCTTGACGCGGCCGTGGCCATCTCTGCTGCCTTTCTGCCCGACAACGTGACGGTGGTGTCCACCAACGGCCAGTTGGCAGAAAGCAAGTTCGTCTACAAAGCCGCGCCTGAGTTCTACCAGCGCCGTGGCGGTTCCGACCCGCTGAAGCGCCTGCCTGCGGCCATCAAGACCGTGCCGCTGGTGGTGCTGGTCAACGAAGGCTCGGCATCCGCCAGCGAGATCGTTGCCGGTGCGCTGCAGGACCACAAGCGCGGCGTTGTCATGGGCACCCAGACTTTCGGCAAGGGTTCGGTGCAAACCGTGCGCACGCTCGGCCCCGACACGGGCCTCAAGCTGACCACGGCCCGCTACTACACGCCCACCGGCAAGTCGATCCAGGCCAAGGGCATCATTCCCGACGTGTTGGTGGACGAGACCGAAGACGGCAACATCTTCGCTGCCCTGCGCACCCGCGAAGCCGACCTGGAGAAACACCTGGGCAGTGGCCAGGGCGAAGAGAAAAAAGACGCCGCCCGTGAAAAAGCACGTGAAGAAGCCCGCCTGAAGCTGGAAGAAGAGTCCAAGAAACCCGCCGCCGAGCGTCGCCAGCCGGAATTCGGCAGCGACAAGGACTTCCAGCTTGCCCAAGCCATCAACAAGCTCAAGGGTCGCCCGGTGCTGGTCAGCAAAACCCAGACCGAGCGCAAGGACGAGAAAAAAGAGAACTGATGCCCACGCCGCCCCGTGCGGCAGGCACCGGCGCGCAGCGGCCATGAACGACGAACAGCTGCTGCGCTATTCGCGCCACATCCTCCTGAATGAAGTCGGCGACGACGGCCAGGAGCGGCTGCTCGCGTCGCACGCGCTGATCATCGGCGCCGGTGGCCTGGGCTCGCCCGCCGCGCTCTACCTCGGTTCCGCCGGTGTCGGCCACATCACCATCGTCGACGACGACGCGGTGGATGCCACCAACCTCCAGCGGCAAATCGCCCACAACCTTACCCGGGTCGGCATGCCCAAGGCCGAATCGGCCAAGCTGTCGATCGAAGCCATCAATCCCGATGTGCGCGTCACACCAGTGATCGCCCGCGCGGGCACCGCCGAGCTGGACGCCTTGGTGAAGGCTGCCGACGTGGTGTTGGACTGCTGCGACAACTTCCCCACCCGGCATGCGGTGAACGCAGCTTGCGTGAAGCACAAGAAGCCGCTGGTGTCTGGCGCCGCCATCCGTTTTGACGGGCAGGTCACGGTCTACGATCCGCGTGACACCGCCTCACCCTGCTATGCCTGCGTGTTCCCGGCCGACGCCACGTTTGAGGAAACCCGCTGCGCCACCCTGGGTGTTTTTGCGCCGCTGGTGGGCATCATCGGCGCCGTGCAGGCGGCAGAGGCATTGAAGCTGCTGGTCCCCACCGGCCGGTCGCTGGCAGGCCGCCTGCAGATGCTCGACGGACGCACCATGGAATGGACCGAGCTGCGATTGCCCCGCCACAGCGGCTGCGCGGTCTGCGGCTAAGCGGGTTCGTCCTACAGCCGGCCGCGTTCAGCGGCTGCACAATGGTTGGTTTGCAGCCCCCCCGCTGCGCCCGCAGGGCCACCCATGAAAATTTTCCGTTGTTGCCACTGCGACCACCCGGTTTTCTTTGAGAATGTCAGCTGCCTGAACTGCGGCAGCACCCTGGCCTTTTTGCCAGAGCTACTGGCCATGGCGGTGGTGGTTCCTGACCACAGCAACGATTCAGTCAACCCGACCTGGCAGGCCCTGAGCAACCTGGGCGAAGCACTGGCCAGCGACGCCCCCCGTTACCGGCACTGCGGCCACCGCAACGCCCACCCGCCCTGCAACTTTGCAATCGCGGCCGACGAAGAGCACACCCTGTGCGTATCCTGCCGCCAAACGCGTCTGCTGCCGGACCTCTCTCTGGGCACCAACCCGTCGCGTTGGGCACGGATCGAGGTCGCCAAACGCCGGTTGTACTACACGCTGGCGCGGCTCGGGCTGCAGTCGCCCCACACCCACCCGGCCGATATCCCGACC
>CAZANT010000207.1:0-4812 GCA_964486575.1 uncultured Burkholderiaceae bacterium
GCAAGATGAACGGTGCCGTGGGCAACTACAACGCCCACCTGAGCGCCTGGCCCGAGTTCGACTGGGAAGCGTTCAGCCGCAACGTGATCGAACAGCCCGAGCCGCTGGGCCTGGGCCTGACCTTCCAGCCCTACAGCATCCAGATCGAGCCGCACGACTACATGGCCGAGCTGTTTGACGCGGTGGCGCGCACCAACACCATCCTGATCGATCTGGCCCGCGACATCTGGGGCTACGTCAGCCTGGGCTACTTCAAGCAGCGCTTGAAGGCCGGCGAGATTGGCAGCTCCACCATGCCGCACAAGGTCAACCCGATCGACTTTGAGAACGCCGAGGGCAACCTGGGCCTGGCCAACGCACTGCTGCGCCACCTGGCCGAAAAGCTGCCCATCTCGCGCTGGCAGCGCGACCTGACCGACTCCACCGTGCTGCGCAACATGGGCGTGGCCATGGGCTACAGCACCCTGTCGTACAGCGCATTGATGACCGGCCTGAACAAGCTGGAACTGAACGAAGAAGCGCTGGCCTCGGACCTGGACGCCGCCTGGGAGGTGCTGGCCGAACCCATCCAGACCGTGATGCGCCGCTACGGCGTGCAAGGCGCCTACGAGAAGCTCAAGGAAGTCACCCGCGGCAAAACGGTGCGTGCCGAAGACTTGCATGGGCTGATCCAGTCGCTGGAAATTCCAGAAGCCGAAAAGACCCGCCTGCTGGCGATGACGCCCGCCTCTTACGTGGGCAAGGCCGCCGAGCTGGCCAAACGGGTCTGACCCGGTGGCCCTCAAATCCACCATCTTCAAGGCGAGCCTGCAGATCGCCGACATTGACCACGGCTACTACGCCGACCACGCCCTCACCCTCGCCCGCCACCCGAGCGAGACCGACGAGCGGATGATGGTGCGGCTGGTGGCGCTGGCACTGAACGCGCACAAGCTGCACAGCGTCTGCAACGGCGACGGCACGCTGGCCTTTGGCGCCGGCCTGTCCAACCCGGACGACCCGGACGTTTCACTCATCGACTTCACCGGCCGCCACCGGCTGTGGATTGAGGTCGGCCAGCCCGAAGACAAGCCGCTGATGAAAGCCTGCAACAAGGCCGACGAGGTGATGCTGTACTGCTTTTCCTCCGCGTCCGAGGTCTGGTGGCGCGGCATTCAGACCAAACTCACCCGGCCCAAAAACCTGCAGGTCTGGCGCGTGCCCACCGAGGCGTCGCAGGCCCTGGCGGCGCTGGCGCAACGCAGCATGCAGCTGCAGGCCACGGTGCAGGAAAACACCCTGAGCCTGGGCGACGGCCAACGCAGCGTGGACATCGAGCCGGTGAAGTGGCTGTGAGCCTTGCCGGAGCCGCCAACGGGCTACTTTTTAAGGGATTTCGGGGTCAAGCCCCAGTGGAATCTTGCTGAGACGCTCCTGAAAGCGTAGCGGATCAGCCAGGTAGCCCTACGGCAACGGCATCAGCGCACCGCAAGCCCAACACTGCTCGAAGCCGCCTTCCACCCGCTCCCCGCACCCACAGCGCCAGTCGCGCTGCGGCACATGCTGCAGGTCTTCCAACAGGGTTTCGGCCAGCGCCAGTTGTTCGTCGTGGCGCAACCAGAGTTCTGGCAGGCACTGGTCGGGCGGCAACTCGCCCGCCACACCCACCAGAAACTGCCTTTGCACAGAAACGTCTACCCCGGCTTCGCGCAGCGTGTCGGCCCACAGCGTGGCCAATGCGAGGTTGGGCGCTTGGCACAGCCGTTTCACGTGGCCCCCACGTTCGCGGACCGGGTGTCGCTCGCCGCCCCCCGAGGGCTCCGCATTTTTCCTTGGGACGGCCCAGCGGACAAACGATGGCGTGGCGGCATGCCGCTCATTGTTCCGCCGCCCGCTCGGCGTAGCGGTTGAAGCGCCACGCATCGGCATGCAGGGTGATTCGGCGCCAGGTAGCGCGTTTGGCGGCGGGGGTCATTTCGGGCCAGTGCTGCACCTCGGCAAAACTGCGGCCGCAGCCCTTGCACCAGTCATCGCCCTGGCTGGTGGAGCAAATGGCGATGCACGGGGTATCGGGCGTGGTGCTGTACCAGGCCAGCCAGGCGGCGTGGGCCTTGGCCGGGAAACTCGCTTCGTCGGCCTCGTCTTCGCGGTGGTAGATCATCAACGCGTAGACCTCGGCCAGCGCCCGCAGCTCAGGCGCCAGGGTGATGCCGTCGGGCGAGGGCGAACGCTGCCGCCAGTAATTGATGGCGGCCTCGACGTCGGTGATGTGGATGCCGGGCATAGGGGCGCGATGATAGCCCCCCAGGCCGAAACCGCGGTGACACCCGCCCGACCCGGGCCAGCAGGCTGTGTTGTAATACCGGCTGAAGGGGAGTAGCTCCCGGATTTATCCTGGCCGCCGGGTCGTCAATACGGAAGCTGTTGTGCAGCTTTCCGGTTCGGCAGATGGGGGTGCTGTCACGCAGCGCCTGCCCGTCGGGCAAGACCTTCGCTCACGCACCACCGTGCGGGTGCGGAGCTTGTCGAGGCCCTGTTCCCGTGCGCGCGGTGTGAAACACAACGACAAAACGCATTGAGGGAACCCTGTCATGGAAATGTTTTCCACCCCCTGGTGGTCAGCGCTGCTGGCCATTATTTTGATCGACCTGGTGCTGGCGGGCGACAACGCCATCGTCATCGCGCTCGCGGCGCGCAACCTGCCGCAACACCTGCAGAAAAAAGCCATCCTCTGGGGCACGGTGGGTGCCATTGGCGTGCGCACCCTGATGACGCTGGTGGTGGTGTGGTTGCTGCAAATCCCTGGCCTGTTGCTGGCCGGTGGCGTGGGCCTGGTCTGGATTGCCTACAAACTGTTGGCCGACCAGGGCGGTGACGAACACGACGGGCCGGTGGCCTCCACCTTCTGGGGCGCGATGAAAACCATCATCGTGGCGGACGCGCTGATGGGCGTGGACAACGTGCTGGGCGTGGCCGGTGCGGCGCACGGCGCGTTCGACCTGGTGGTGATCGGGCTGTTGATCAGCATCCCGATCGTGATCTATGGCAGCACGCTGGTGCTGAAACTGGTGGAGCGCTTCCCCGTCATCATCCAGCTCGGCTCGGCCGTGCTCGCCTTCACGGCAGCCAAGATGATCGTCAGCGAACCGGTGCTGAGCAGCGTGTTTGGTGTGGCCAAAGACGGCTTGACCACGGAACAATCGGCGGCCCGCTGGGCGGTGTACACCGTGACCGTGGCCGGCGTGTTGGCCGCTGGCTGGTGGGTGACGCGGCGCAAGCAGCCGCCGACCGCGGCCTGAGGCCACGCCCTGGACGGTCCAGGGTGGGCCAGGGCGCAGACTGGGCATGGTGGGCGGTGGTAAGCTGACCGTTCCCCTGTTACATGCCGCCCCCAGGCGCACGCTTTCGTCCATGAAACTGATCCTCAAATGGCTGCTCAGCGCAGCCGCCCTGCTGGCCGTGGCCCACCTGTTCAGTGGTGTTCAGGTGGCCAGCTTCACCTCGGCGCTGCTGGCAGCGGCGGTGATTGGCCTGTTCAACGTGGTGCTGCGCCCGGTGCTGGTGGTGCTGACCTTCCCGGTCACGCTGGTCACGCTGGGGCTGTTTCTGTTCGTCATCAACGCGCTGATGTTCTGGGCCGCGTCAGGCCTGCTGGCCGGTTTTCAGGTCACGGGTTTTTGGGCCGCGCTGGTGGGCTCGCTGATTTACTCGGTGCTGGGCGTGGTGATTGAATCAGCGCTCGAGCGCCTTTTCCCGCGCTAACTCGGTCACCTGCGCCTGCAACTCGCGGGTGCGCTGGTCCACGATGCTTGCCTCGATGTAGTCGTTGCCGCCGCGCTGCGGGTTTTGCCGCTGCAACAACTGCGCGGCCTTCATGCGGTCGAGTGCGGCCGGATAGTCGAGCTGCGCTGCGCGCGACTCGGCGGACGAGCGCGCCGCCTGCACTGGCAAGCCCAGGGCGCTTTGCACCGACGACAGCTGCGTCCAGGCCTGCGCGTCGCGCGCATACACACTGACCCAGGTTTGCAACCGCTGCGCCACCTCACGCAGGCCCTCGGGCGTGGGCGCGGCCAGCCGGGCTTGCGACAGCATCAGCAGTTCGGCGCGGCCCTTGGTGGGGTAGAAGGAGGAACCACTGCCCGCCCGCTGCGTGGAGGCTCCTGGCCCGGATGACAGGGTGGCCGCCGGTCCGGCAGAGGCCACGGCACTGTCGACAGGCAAGGCCTGCACGATGTGCAGCGCCTGCGCCGGGTTGCCAGACAGCAGCGCGATCTCGGCCAACAGCAGTTGCACCACCCGCTGCCCGTCAACATCGCCCGCCACCAGCGGCGTGAGGCGGTTGGCCTGGGCGCGGGCGCTGGGCCAGTCGCGCAGCTTGGCCGAGGCCAGGGCGGCGGCGTAAAGCACGCCCAGGCGACGCTGGCTGGCGCTGGGCTGGCCGCTCGCCTCGGCTTTGCTGGCGGCGGGCGCGGGGCTGTTGCTGGCCAGCTCGGCTTCCTTTACCCAGCCGCGCAACGCGTCCACCCCGGGCGCGGCCAGCACGCGGGCGCGGGCTGCCATCATCGGGTGCACCAGGTCGGGCGGGCCGGTGCGTCGGCTGGGCGGGGCAAGCTGCTGGCGGGCTTGCACGTCGGCAATGCGTTCGGTGTTCAGCGGGTGGCTGCGCAGGTAGGGGAAGCTGCCGTTGTCGTTGATGCGGTTGGCCTGCTGCAGCTTGGCGAACATGCTGGCAAAGCCTTCGGGCTCGAACCCGGCGGCGGTCATGACGGCGTAGCCCACGCGGTCGGCCTCGCGCTCCATGTCGCGCGAGAAGTTGAGCTGGTTCTGGATCGC
>CAZANT010000208.1:0-4787 GCA_964486575.1 uncultured Burkholderiaceae bacterium
CGGTGCTTACTTGGCGGCGTAGTCTTCAGCCGGTTTGCTGTTCGGGTTTTTCAGCGCGTCTTTCAGGTTGTCGCTCATGGGCAAACCCACGGTCGCGCCGGTAGGTGGGGTGGGTTGCAGGAACCACTTGTCGTACAACTTGTAGATCTCACCCGACTTGGTCATGGTGGCGATGGTCTTGTTGACGATCTTCAGCAACTCGGCGTCGTCTTTGCGCACCATGATGGCGATAGGTTCGACGGAGAGCGCTTCGCCCACGATCTTGTATTCAGCCGGATTCTTGGATCGCGCAATCAGACCGGCCAGCAAGCTTCCGTCCATCACGAACACGTCTGCACGGCCCGATTCCAGCAACAAGAAGCTGTCTGCGTGGTCTTTGCCAAACACGTCCTTGAACTCCAAACCGCTGGCGCGCTTGTTCTTGCGAAGGGTCTGCACCGAAGTGGTTCCGGTCGTGGTGGCCACCGTTTTGCCACCGAGATCAGCCACCGATTTGATGCCCGAGTTGGCTTTGGTGGCGATACGCACCTCTTCCACAAAGGTGGTGTTGGCAAAGCTCACGTCTTTCTGGCGCGTGGCGTTGTTGGTGGTGGAACCGCACTCGATGTCCACCGTGCCGTTTTGCACCAGCGGAATTCGGTTTTGCGAGGTCACCGGCTGGTATTTGACTTCCAGCTTTTTACCGATCGCTTTTTCAACGTCTTCAATCGCGCGCTCACAAATGGCGACGTGGTAGCCCACGTACTTGCTGCCGCCCAGGGTGTACGAGAGCACGCCCGACGATTCGCGCACGCCCATGGTGATGGTGCCAGAGGCCTTGACCTTGGCCAGCGTGTCATTGGCCTGGGCCATTGCGCCACCGGCGGCGAGCAACGCGACCGCCAAACCCAACAGGTGCTTTTTCATGGAGTTTCCTTCTGAAGCGTAAAAGTAAAAGTGCACATTCATTCTAGAGAGTTCAGACGCCGCGTTAACCCGTAGGACTACGCATACGAAACACCCACCCAGGACCGCACCAGTTTGGCCCGTTGGGAAGAATTAAGCAGGCTTTGTGCCATATCAGGGCACGCGTCGCAACGGCTGGGTCAATTTTTCCGGTACCAGCAACGCGTCCATCTCGGCCACCGTCATGATGCCCAGGGACTCGGCGACGTCTGCGATCGGCGCGCCGGTCACGATGGCGGTCTTGGCAATCAGCGCAGCTTTTTCGTAGCCAATGATGGGGTTCAGCGCCGTCACCAGCGTGACTGACTCGCGCACCCGCTTCGCCAACAGGGCGTGGTTGGCCTCGATGCCGGCCACGCAGTTGGTTTGCAAAGTCAGGCAGGCCTGGCTCAGGTGCGCGATGCTTTTGAACAGGCTCCAGCCCATGATGGGCTCGAAGGCGTTGAGCTGGAGCTGCCCGGCCTCGCTGGCCATGGTCACGGTCATGTCGTTGCCGATGACTTCGAACGCCACCTGATTCATCACCTCCGGAATTACCGGATTGACCTTGCCCGGCATGATGCTGGAGCCTGCCTGGCGCGGAGGCAGCTTGATATCGCCAAAACCAGCCTGAGGTCCGCTGGAAAGCAGGCGAAGGTCGTTACAGATCTTGCTGAGCTTGGTGGCGACCCGCTTGAGCACACCAGACAGTTGCACAAAGGCGCCGGTATCCTGTGTCGCCTCGATCAGATTGCCCGCTTTCACCACTGGGATGCCACTTTCTTCCGCCAGGTACTGGCAGGCCAACTCGGCATAACCGGCCGGTGCGTTGATGCCCGTGCCAATAGCCGTGGCACCCAAGTTGATTTCCTGAATCAGCGCCCGGGCCTCGCGCAGCCGGGCCTCGTCTTCTTCCATCATGATGGCGTAAGTCAAGAACTCCTGGCCCAAGGTCATCGGCACCGCGTCCTGCAACTGGGTGCGTCCGATTTTGAGGACGTGTTGGAACTCCTCTGCTTTCAGCGCAAAGCCAGCACGCAGGTACGCCATGGAACCCAGCAATCGGTCAATCGCGGTCCACAGCGCCAGCCGCATTGCGGTGGGGTAGACATCGTTGGTGCTCTGTGAAGCATTGACGTGATCATTCGGGTGCAGCACGTCGTAACGGCCTTTTTCATGACCAAGTTTTTCGAGGGCGAGGTTGGCAATGACCTCGTTGGTGTTCATGTTGGTGGACGTCCCTGCACCGCCCTGAATGACGTCCACCACAAACTCTTGGTGCAATTGCCCAGCAACGACTGCATCGCAGGCCAAGACGATCGCAGCAGCACGGTCGCGGTCAATCGCACCGAGTTCGGCATTGGCCCGTACTGCCGCTTTTTTCACCTGTGCCATCGCGCGGATCAAATCTGGCATGGCCGAAATCCGGGTTCCAGAGATGGGAAAGTTTTCCACTGCGCGGGCCGTGTGCACGCCCCAGTAAGCAGCGGCAGGAATCTGCTTTTCGCCGAGGAAGTCGTGTTCTGTCCGAAAGGCTGAAGACATGGCTGAGGCCGGTGGTGAGGGTGTCCGAACTGTAGGCGCGTGCCCGCCAAAACACCAATGCTGTTTGCAAGCAGCGTTATGCAAAAAACTTATAGATAAGCGCCCGCTCCCACAACGGAGTACGCACGGCGGCGCATCAGCCCGCCTTGGTCGGTACGCTGCTTTGCGCCTGCAGGTAGGCCCAGAGCGCTTGGGCCGTGCCTTTGGGTGTTTGTTTGCCGACCGGCTTTTCGCGGTAGACGCGCACGTCCATGGTCATTTGCAAACCGCAGTCGCTGGCGGGCAGGGCTGGCACCAGCTTCTTGGCGCGAAGTTCTTTTTTCACCGCGCTGTAGGGCAAGAAGGCGATGCCGTGGCCTTCCAGAGCCATGGCTTTCAGGCCTTCGGCCATGTCGGTCTCGTAAACCCTGTCCAAGTGAATGGCTGTGCTGGA
The DNA here is from genome assembly GCA_964486575.1 of uncultured Burkholderiaceae bacterium. Taxonomy (GTDB): domain Bacteria; phylum Pseudomonadota; class Gammaproteobacteria; order Burkholderiales; family Burkholderiaceae_C; genus PCRC01. The sequence goes on from CAZANT010000208.1 coordinate 2,903, forward strand.
CTGCTTCAGGATCAGGTCCACCACCCGGCCCAGGTAGGCGCCCGGTGCGTAGCCCAGGTAGGGCAAAGGGTGGCCGGCTTTACCGGGCAGCCGGTAGAGCGGCTCGCCGTCGGCGTCGGGCTTCACATAGGGGGCCAGCACCTCTTGGCCCAGGCTCACCATCTCGTAGCGCTCGGTGTCAAGTTGAAAGGGCTGCGACGGGTGGTGGTAGGCGATGAGCAGGTCACAGTTGCCTTCCACCAAATGCAGCACCGCGTCGTGCACGTTGAGGGCAATCAAGCGACTTTTGATTGGGCCGAACTTCTCGCGCAGGCTGGAGACCCAGGCCGGAAAGAAGGTGAAGGCGAGGGTGTGAGGTACCGCGAACTCGATCACGTCTTCACCAGCCGACGTGTGGCCGCGCAGCATGGCGCGGGTACTTTGCAGCGCCTGCAGCATTTCGAGAGCCTGGCTGTAAAGCGTCTCACCCGCTGGGGTCAAGCGGGTGGGGTAGGACGACCGGTCCACCAAATCGGTACCGGCCCAGGCTTCAAGCGCCTGAATGCGGCGGGAAAACGCCGGCTGCGTGACATGACGCAGGGTGGCCGAGCGGCTGAAGCTGCGGGTTTCGGCCAGGCTGACGAAGTCCTCAAGCCATTTGGTTTCCATGGCTGGATGGTACAGCGGGGTCCGCCGCTTGCTCGGCATTTTGCAAGGCCCACATCGCTGCGTAGCGCTGGCCCAGCGCCAGCAGTTGTGCATGGGTGCCGCGCTCAATGATGCGGCCGGCATCCATGACCAGAATCTCATGGGCGTCGACCACGGTGGACAGTCGGTGCGCGATCACCAGCGTTGTTTTGTTGTGCGCGATACCGCGCAACTCAGCCTGGATCGCGCGTTCGTTGGCCGAATCGAGCGCCGAGGTGGCTTCGTCAAAAATCATCACCGGCGGATTCTTGAGCAGGGTGCGGGCTATGGCCACCCGCTGCTTTTCGCCGCCGGACAGCTTCAGCCCCCGTTCGCCCACCATGGTGTCGTACCCCTTGGGGGTGGCGCTGATGAAACTGTGGATGTGTGCAGCCCGTGCTGCCTCTTCCACCTGCGCGCGGCTGGCGCCGGGCCGGCCATAGGCAATGTTGTATTCCACCGTGTCGTTGAACAGCACCGTGTCTTGCGGGACGATGCCAATGGCCTGACGCACGCTGGCCTGGGTGACCTGCTGGATGTTTTGTCCGGCGATGGAGATGCGACCCTGCTGGGTGTCGTAGAAACGGAACAGCAGGCGCGACAACGTGGATTTGCCAGCGCCCGAGGGGCCAACCACCGCCACCGTTTTACCCGGCGGAATGGTGAAGCTGACGTCGTGCAGAATGGGCCGGGAGGCTTCGTAGGCGAAGCTCACGCCCTCAAACCGCACCTCGGGCGAAGCGCCCAGTTGCAGTGGCAACGCGCCCGGCGCATCGGCAATCTCCCGCTCTTTTTCCATCAACACGAACATCTTGTCGAGGTCCGTGAGACTTTGCTTGATCTCGCGGTAAAGCACGCCCAGAAACCCGAGCGGAATGTAGAGCTGGATCATGAAGGCGTTGATCATCACCAGATCACCGAGCGTCATCCGACCGTCCACCACGCCCAGCGTGGCGCGGTACAGCATGGCCACCAGGCCGATCGCAATGATGAGTTGCTGGCCGGTGTTGAGCATCGACAGGGTGCGCTGGCTTTTGAGCGCGGCCTGGCGGTAGCGCTCCAGATTCTCGTCGTAGCGCCTCGCCTCAAAGTCTTCGTTGTTGAAGTACTTGACGGTTTCGTAGTTCAGCAGCGAATCAATGGCGCGGCTGTGGGCCGACGAGTCCAGCTCGTTCATCTCGCGGCGGAACTTGGTGCGCCACTCGGTCACCGTGACGGT
>CAZANT010000209.1:0-4759 GCA_964486575.1 uncultured Burkholderiaceae bacterium
CACCCAGGGTGGTCAGACGGGCGACGCCATGCAGATGTTGAGCCAACGCACTTTGAAGAGAGGTCATCATGGCTGAATTATCATGCGCGATGCGTAAACACACGGGAATAGGGTCGTGAGGAAGTGGTGCTTGTCTCTGGTGTTGACTGGTCTGCTGGCATTGTGCGCGCTGGCGGCGGCGGGCGCAGTGTGGTTGCACCTGCCCATCGTGACTGGCAAACAGGTCGACCTGGCCATTGAATCCGGCGTGACAGCGCGTGGCGTGGCGCGCCTGGTGGCCGAGAGCGGCGCCAACGTCAACCCCGATTTGTTGTACTGGTGGTTCCGCTGGTCCGGCAGCAGCCGCCGCATCAAGGCTGGCAGCTACGAACTCGAACCCAACACCACGCCTTACACCCTGATCAACAAGCTGGTGCGGGGCGAAGAAGCGCTGCGCTTTGTCACCTTGATCGAGGGCTGGAATTTTCGCCAGATGCGCGCTGCGCTAGCCGCTGCGGAACAGCTCAAACCCGACACGCAGGGCATGGCGCCGGAGGCTTTGATGGCCGCGATCGGCAAACCCGGTGTCCATCCCGAGGGCCAGTTTTTCCCTGACACCTACACCTACGCCAAAGGCAGTTCGGATCTGGCGTTGCTCCGACGTGCCGCCAAAGCGATGGACAAACACCTGGAGGCCGCCTGGGCCGCCCGCCAGGCCGACACGCCACTCAAAACCCCAGCCGAATTGCTGGTACTGGCCAGCATTGTGGAAAAAGAAACTGGCCAAGCTGGCGAACGCGGGTTGATCGCAGGCGTGTTCAGCAACCGCCTGCGGGTGGGTATGCTGCTGCAAACAGACCCGACGGTGATTTACGGCGTAGGCGAGGACTTTGACGGCAACCTGCGCAAAAAAGACCTGTTAACCGACACGCCCTACAACACCTACACCCGCGCCGGCCTACCACCCACCCCCATTGCCATGCCCAGCAAGGCTGCGCTGTTGGCGGCGGCCCGGCCAGCCGAGACCCCGGCGCTCTACTTTGTGGCGCGAGGTGACGGAACCAGCCACTTCAGTGCGACCCTCCCGGAGCACAACCGCGCCGTGGCCAAGTACCAGCTGGGGCGTTGAGGCATGGCTGGCTTGTTCATTACCCTCGAAGGGATTGATGGCGCTGGCAAGTCCAGCCACATTGCCGCGATTTCTGCCGCGCTGCAGGCGCAAGGCCGCACCGTGACCCTGACCCGCGAGCCAGGTGGCACGCCGCTGGCCGAAAAGCTGCGCGCCATGGTCCTGAATGACGCCATGGACTCTCTGACCGAGGCCTTGCTCATTTTTGCCGCCCGGCGCGACCATTTGCAGCATGTCGTCTGCCCCGCGCTCGCCCGTGGCGAGGTCGTGCTGTGCGACCGCTTCACCGACGCGACCTTTGCCTACCAGGGGGCAGGGCGCGGATTTAACCTCGACGTACTCTCAGTTTTGGAGCAATGGGTTCAGGTTTCACCCGCAAGCGGGGTCAACACGGTGATAAATCCCGACCTCACCCTGTGGTTTGACCTGCCGCCTCGCGTCGCCGCGGAACGCCTGGCCGGTGCACGCTTGCCCGACCGTTTTGAAGCCCAGCCCCAAGCGTTTTTTGAGCGGGTGTCGCAAGGCTATGCCGCCCGCATGCGGGCCGACCCGGCCCGTTTTGCCCGCATCAATGCCCACCAAGCGCGTGACGCTGTCTGGTCAGACGTGCTGCAAGCCCTTTACGCCAAAGGCTGTCTCGCATGACCGGCCTGGCCGCGTCCACCGCTCCATGGATTGCTCGCCAGCAGGCGGCTCTGGCAGCGCAGCCCGGCCAGGCCATGCTGCTGCATGGCCCGTCGGGGCTGGGACAGTACGCATTGGCAGAGTCGCTGGCGGCGTTGTGGTTGTGCGAACAGCCTGTGGCCAGCGAAGGTAAGGGCGCCGAGCGTTCCCAAGCCTGCGGCCAGTGCGCCAGCTGCCACCTGCTGGGCGCCCACACCCACCCCGATTTGCGGGTGCTGATGCCCGAGGCGGTGATGCAGGCGCTGGACTGGCCACTGACCGAGAAAGCGCAGCAGGAGTTGGACGACAAAAAGCGCAAGCCCAGCCGTGAAATCCGCATCGACGCGATGCGCGACGCGATCGAGTTCGCCCAGCGCACCAGCGCACGCGGCCGCGCCAAGGTGGTGCTGATCTACCCGGCCGAGCGCATGAACCACGTCACCGCCAACGCCTTGCTCAAGACGCTGGAAGAGCCGCCCGGCGAACTCCGTTTTGTGCTGGCCACCGAAGCCGCCCATAGGTTGTTGCCCACCATTCGCAGCCGCTGCCTGAGTCACGCGATGGCCTGGCCGGTGGCGGACGAGGCCGAACAGTGGCTCGCCAGTCAAGGCCTGCCCGCGGCAGACGCCCTGGCCTGGCTGCGCGCTGCCGGCGGGCGGCCGGAAGAAGCGCTGACGATGGCCCACAGCGGACTGAGCGTGGCGCAATGGCGCCTGTTTCCACAGGCCATGGCCAAAGGCGACACTGCCAGTGTGGCCGACTGGGGCCCCGCCCAACTGGTGGACGCGCTGCAGAAACTCGCGCACGACCTGGCCGCCAGCCGGTGCGGCGCACAACCGCGCTTTTTTGAAGCCAGTACGCTGCCAAAACCGCCGGACTGGCAAGCGCTGGCCCGCTGGCACAAGGCCTTGGTACACACCGCCAGCAGGGTAGAGCACCCGTTCAACCCCGGGCTGATGCTGGAATCGCTGGTCAGCCAAGCCCGCAGCGCCTTACACTCCCACCCATGAGTTCGCTCGACACCCAGTCGTCGCCACTGTCCGGCATGTCATCGCTGTCGCCACGTCCCAGCGTGATTCAACTTTCCATCAGGGAAAAGGCAGCGCTGTACGCGGCCTACATTCCGTTGTTTGCCGAAGGCGGTATCTTCATTCCAACCACCCGGGACTACAAACTGGGCGACGACGTCTACGTGCTGCTGGCGCTGCCAGACGATCCGCAACGCTACCCGGTGGCCGGAAAGGTCGCCTGGATCACGCCGGCCAAGGCCGCTGGGAACCGCTCCCAGGGCGTTGGCGTGCGCTTCCCCGCGGACGAAAAATCCCAGAACCTGAAGGTCAAGATCGAGCACATCCTGGGCGCCCACCTCGCCTCCGAGCGGCCAACGCAGACGGTGTGAACGCCCCTCAGCGGGTGGGATCGCTACGCTTTCCATAGCTGAACCATTGGGTTTCGCTTGGGCCTCCTGCCTTTTTATCAATGAATACCGATGTTTGTCGATTCCCACTGCCATTTGAACTTCCCGGAACTGTCCGGCAACCTCAGCGCCATCCGCGAGGCTATGGCCGAGGCCCAGGTGGACAGGGCGCTCTGCATTTGTACGACGCTGGAAGAGTTCGACAGCGTCCACCAACTCGCGTTGGACCACACCAATTTTTGGGCCACGGTGGGCGTACACCCCGACAATGAGGGCGTGACCGAGCCCAGCGTGGCGGACCTCGTTGACCGGGCGGCACGGCCGCGCGTGGTGGCCATCGGCGAGACCGGGCTGGACTACTACCGCCTGAACGGCCGCACAGTGGCCGACATGGCCTGGCAACGCGCGCGATTCGGCCGCCACATCGAGGCTGCGCAGAAAGTGAAGAAACCGTTGGTCATTCACACCCGCAGTGCCTCAGCCGACACGCTGGCGATGCTGAAAGAGCAGGGCGAAGACGGCGGGTCGAAAGCGGCAGGAGGCGTATTCCATTGCTTCACCGAAACCGAGAGTGTGGCCCGGGCTGCGCTGGACATGGGTTTTTACATTTCGTTTTCCGGCATCCTGACTTTTAAGACCGCGCAAGACTTGCGCGACATTGCCCGCTGGGTGCCGATGGATCGGCTGCTGATCGAGACCGACAGTCCGTATCTGGCGCCTGTGCCGTACCGCGGCAAAACCAACAACCCATCCTACGTGCCCTGGGTCGCACGGCAGCTGGCAGACCTGCGCGGCCTGCCCGTCGAAGCCATTGCCGAGGCCACAAGCCGCAATTTCGACCGGCTGTTCACCAGCGTAGAGGCACCGACTGAAGTTCATGCATTACTTTAAAAACCTAGTTTTCATCCTTGTTTTAATTGGGTTAAATCCAGCGCATGCTGGCTCGTTTCGCGATTTTTTTCTCGCAATCCAGTTGGACGACGCGCGTACGGTCCAGAACCTGCTGAAGCGCGGTTTTGACGGCAACACCCGTGATGAACGTGGCCAGCCTGGGCTGGTGCTGGCCGTCAAGGAACCGTCGCCCAAGGTCACCGCCGTGCTGATGGCCTGGCCTGGTATCCAGATCGACATCCGCAACCGCGCCGACGAAAGCCCGCTGATGATGGCCGCGCTGACCGGCCAGATTGACGTGGCCGAGCAGCTCATCGCGCGTGGCGCCGACGTCAACAAAACCGGCTGGACACCGTTGCATTACGCTGCGAGCGGCGGGCACGCCGCCATCGTCAAGCTGCTGCTGAAGCACCATGCCTACATTGACGCGGCATCACCCAACGGCACCACGCCGCTGATGATGGCCGCGATGTACGGCACCGACACCGCAGCGAACGCGCTGTTGGACGAAGGCGCTGACATTCATCTGCGCAACCAACTTACATTCAGTGCACTCGATTTCGCCGAGCAATCCGGCCGGGACTTCATGGTCGAGCTGATTGGCAACCGGATGAAGAAGAAGCGTTAAAGAGCGCCTCGAACCGGCCTTGCGCTTGTTCTATACACTTTACACGATGTAT
>CAZANT010000210.1:0-4748 GCA_964486575.1 uncultured Burkholderiaceae bacterium
GACGTGATGAACACCTACTTGCTCTACTGCCGCTTCCAGAAAATGCGCGGCGGACTGACCGAGGCCGAATACGACCAGGAAATCGCAATCGTGAAAGACAGCCTCGGCCACCTGGCCACCACCGAAACGCACTGGCAGGAATACCTCGCCGCCTGGGACTGAGCTGGCCTGGCAGGGGGCTGACCCCTGCGACAATCGGGGCATGACCGCCGCGACCTCGCCAGACACCTCTCCATTGCCCGCCGGGCAATCCCACGACCCGACCCGTGCTCCCGACGCCAGCCATATCCTGCCGCCTGGCCACCTCCGGGTCGACGCGCTCGACATTGACGCCCAGGGCGTGGCCCGCAAGCCCGATGGCAAAGTGGTGTTCATCGAAGGAGCCCTGCCGTTCGAGGAGGTGAGCGTCAACGTTCACCGAAAGAAAAACAACTGGGAGCAGGGGACCGTCAGCGCCATCCATCACGCGTCCTCCCAGCGGGTGTTGCCCGGCTGCCCGCATTTTGGGCTCCATGCCGGTGCCTGTGGCGGCTGCAAAATGCAGCACCTGCACCCGGCCGCGCAGGTGGCCGTGAAACAGCGTGTTCTGGAAGACAACCTCTGGCACTTGGGCAAAGTGAAGGCCGAGACGGTGATGCGCCCGATTGAAGGGCCAGCCTGGGGCTACCGCTACCGCGCCCGTCTGTCGGTACGCCATGTGCACAAAAAGGGCGAGGTGCTGGTGGGCTTCCACGAGCGCAAGAGTCGCTATGTCGCCGACATCCGCGAATGCCATGTACTGCCACCGCATGTGAACGCCATGCTGCTGCCGCTGCGGGCACTGATCAAATCCATGGACGCCATCGAGACCTGCCCTCAGATTGAACTGGCCTGTGGCGACGAAGTCACTGCGTTGGTGCTCCGTCACTTGGAGCCGCTGAGCGAGGCGGACTTGGCGCGGCTGCGGGACTTCGCGGCGGCGCGGCCGGGCCTGCAATGGTGGCTGCAACCCAAGGGCCCCGACACCGTCCACCGGCTTGACGAAGGCGGCCCCGAGTTGGCTTACGCGTTGCCGCAGTTCGGTATCACCATGCCCTTCAAACCCACGGACTTCACACAGGTCAACCCGCACATCAACCGCGTGCTGGTGTCCCGGGCCCTGCGCCTGTTGGACCCGCAGCGTCACGAGCGGGTGATCGACTGGTTCTGCGGCCTGGGCAACTTCACGTTGCCTCTGGCCACCTTGGCGGGCGAGGTGCTGGGCATTGAGGGCAGCGAGGCCCTGGTCGCCCGTTCCCGCGACAATTTCAATCTAAATCAAACCCAAGCCCTAGAAAAACCTCGCCTGGCAGCTACTGAATTTGTAGCGCGCAACCTGTTCGAGATGACGCCTGAGCTGCTGACCGCAGACGGTCACGCGGACAAGTGGCTGGTGGACCCTCCGCGTGAGGGGGCTTTCGCCCTCGCCAAGGCCCTGGCCGAACTGAACCAGCAACATGCCAGCGGCAGTCCCTGGCCGGCCGGCTGGGCGCCGCCCCAACGCATCGTCTACGTCAGCTGCAACCCGGCCACGCTGGCGCGCGATGCGGGTCTGCTGGTGAACGTGGCCGGCTACCGCTGTACCGCCGCCGGGGTGGTGAACATGTTCCCGCACACCGCCCATGTGGAGAGCATCGCCGTGTTCGAACGGATGTGACCCAAAAAACAAGGGGCCGAAGGCCCCTTGATGGTGCAGCGAAACGCGTTTACTCGCGTTCGCCACCCATGATGCCGAACAGCGCCAGCATCGACTGGAACACATTGAACACGCTCAGGTACAGGGCCAGCGTGGCGCTGATGTAGTTGGTCTCACCACCGTCCATGATGCGCTTCAAGTCGTACAGCATGAAGGCGCTGAAAATGCCAATGGCGGCCACGGACAACGCCATCATGCCGGCTGTGGAACCCACAAACACGTTGATGATGCCACCCACCATCAACACGATGGCGCCGACAAACAGCCACTTGCCCATGCCCGACAAATCACGCTTGATCACGCTGGACAGGCTGGCCATGGCGAAGAAAACACCGGCGGTACCGCTAAACGCCATCATCACCAGCTCGGAACCGTTCTTGAAGCCCAGCACCATGGCGATCATGCGCGACAGCATCAGGCCCATGAAGAAGGTGAAAGCCAGCAGCACCGGCACACCGGCGGCCGAGTTCTTGGTCTTCTCAATCGCGTACATGAAGGCGAACGCGCCACCCAAAAATACCACCAAGCCCAAGCCTCCCGTCAACTGCAGGGTGATGCCGGTGGCCACGCCAATCCAGGCGCCCAGCACGGTCGGCAGCATGCTCAGGGCCAGCAGCCAATAGGTGTTGCGCAGCACGCGGTTGCGCTGCTCTGTGGAAACGCCGTAACCGTAGCCCGACGTTTGGTCCAAGGTTTGTACACGGTCATTCATGGTAGTTGCTCCTGTGGCGCCAACATTGACGCAGAACTGACATTTTAAGTGGTGGTCCTGCGGCAGACTTCAATACCCCTATGGGTCCACCTGCTGTTTGCAGGGGCAATTTGGGTAAAGTAAGTGCTTTACCCCACCGAGCTCCCTACCCATGAAAACCAAATCCGTACTTGAATTGGCCGACGTCAAGAGCATCGCCGCTGCGGCCGAAGCCGAGGCCCTGAAAAACCAATGGGCGGTGACCATTGCCATCGTGGACGATGGCGGCCATCTGCTGTGGTTGCAGCGTTTGGACGGTGCGCCTGCGATCTCGGCGCAAATTGCGCCGGCCAAGGCCCACACGTCGGCGCTCGGCCGCCGCGAAAGCAAGGTCTATGAAGACGTGATCAACGGGGGACGCATGTCGTTCCTGAGCGCGCCAGCGCTGCAAGGCATGCTCGAAGGCGGTGTGCCCATCTTGCGCGATGGGCAATGCATTGGTGCGGTGGGTGTCAGTGGCGTCAAGTCCAATGAAGACGCGCAGATTGCACGGGCGGGCATTGCCGCGCTGGGGTAAAAAAAGCCTGGCTACCAGAGCAATCTCCTTGGCTGGCTAAACGACTCTGCCGGCACGGTGCCGGTTGTCGCTCCACTGAAAACTACTTGGTCAGAATCAGCTTGCCCAACCGGGTGGCCTGAAGTCTGTACACCAAGCCGTTGTGCACGATGTCGACCGTCTTCTGACCCTTCAACAGCGCGTTGCTGTCTACCACGCGCAACTCCGTACGCATGCCGTCGGCGGTCGATTCCTGCCGCGCTGCGGCCTCGCTTGGCTGAAGCGGTGACGGCAGGGCATCCGAGTTGGAAAACATGGCGACGATCTGACTTTAAGATGGACTTGAGTATTTAGTAATGATAATCGTTATCATTCCAAATTCAAGTAAAAGGGATGTAAATCCGTACTTTGATCAGGGAGATTTGGGCTCTGTCACGAAGCCGATTTTTTTGACGCCTGCGAGCTGCGCGGCGGCCATGGCCTGGGCCACGCGCTCGTAGCGCACCGCCTTGTCCCCCCGGATGTGCAGCTCCGGCTGCGGCTCTTGTCTGGCCGCCGCCTGCAGCCGGGTGGTGAGTTCGGCGTCGGGCACGATTGTGTCGTTCCAGTAGTAGGCCCCCTGGCCGTCCACACTCAGCAAAATCGTCTGCGGCTTCACATCCTGCGGCTGATTGGTCGCGCGCGGCAAATCGATGTTGACCGCGTGTTTCATCACCGGCACGGTGATGATGAAGATGATCAGCAGCACCAGCATGATGTCGATCATCGGCACCATGTTGATCTCGTTCATCACCTCGTCGGTGTCGTCTTGCGTTCCGAAGGCCATGCTCAGCCGCCTTTCTTCATCGGCACCACGTTGGCCCCCCCGGCGCTGTTGACGCGCGCACCGGTGACGAAGTAGGCGTGCAGGTCGTGGGCGAAGCGGTTGAGCTGGCTCAGGATGGACTTGTTGCCCCGCACCAGCGCGTTGTAGCCCAGCACGGCGGGAATGGCCACCGCCAGGCCGAGCGCGGTCATGATCAGCGCCTCGCCAATCGGGCCGGCGACCTTGTCGATGCTGGCCTGGCCCGACGCGCCAATGGCCAGGAGCGCGTGGTAGATGCCCCAGACGGTGCCGAACAGGCCCACAAACGGGGCGGTGGAGCCCACCGAGGCCAGCACGGCCAGGCCGGACTGCAGCTTGGCGGTGAATTCGTCCAGGTGGTTGCGCAGGCAACGGGTGACCCAGTCGCTGAGGTCCAGGCTGTCGTGCAGGTGCGCCTGGCTGGCTTTCGTCTGGCGGTGGTGGCTGGTGGCTTCGCGGCCTTCGATGGCCAGGCTGTGGAAGGGGTTGTCGGCGTCGGGGCCGAGTTGCTTCAGGCCGCTGGCGAAGTCGGGGTTGTGCCAGAAGTCCCGCGCCTGGTGGGCCAGCCGCTTGAACTTCATCAGGTCCAGGGTTTTGATCAGGATCACCATCCAGGAGGCCAACGACATGGCCAGCAGGATGACGAAGATGCCTTTGGTGACCAGGTCGCCCTGGCTCCAGACGTTGAAGAGGCCGAGGTTGGGTTGCATGCTTGCTCCAGAGATTTATTCAAGTACAAAGTTGATGGGCACGTCAAACCACATGGTCTCGGCCACACCGGCGCGTTTGCCGGGCACGTAGCGCCAGCGCAGCACGGTGGACAGGGCGGTCTGGTCGAGGCGCTCGAAGCCGCTGGAGCGTTTGATCTCGCCCTTCTCGGCGGTGCCTTGGGTGTTGATGAGCACGCGCACCACCACCTTGCCTTGTTCGCCCAGGCGTTTGC
>CAZANT010000211.1:0-4672 GCA_964486575.1 uncultured Burkholderiaceae bacterium
GCCGACCCGGCGCTGGTCTGGCGCTGGTACGCCAGCCGGCGCGAAAAAATCGCTGTTGTTGAACCCAACGCAGGTCACCGCGCGCTGGCGGCCTTCGCTCACCGCCACCCGGGCCGCCTCAGCGTCATCACGCAAAACGTTGACGGCCTGCACCAGCGTGCCGGCAGCCCGGGCGTGCTCGCCTTGCATGGCAACATCGCGGAAGACCAATGGCTCGACCCGTGTGGGATGCCGCAGCGGCTGGGTGGGGGGTGCGCCCCCCGCAGCGCGCAGGCGGGCGAACCCCCCAGCTGCCAGCAGTGCGGTAACTTGGTTCGGCCCGCGGTGGTGTGGTTTGGAGAGACACTGCCCGCCGAGGCCTTGGCGGCAGCGGAGTCGTCTGCCCAGCGCTGTGACCTGATGTTGGTCGTGGGCACCTCGGGAGAGGTGTACCCGGCGGCGGGTCTGGCCTTCGCAGCCCACGTGGCGGGGGCCAAAGTGGTGGTGCTCAACACCGAAGCATCGGCGCTCGACGGCATCGCCCACGCGGTGTTGCGTGGCAAGTCGGCAGAACTGCTGCCGTTGTTGTTACAAGACTGAGCTAGACCAGGCCGAACCAGCCCAAGACCGCGCCGCCCGCCAACAGCCACAGCAGGTGCACGCGGGTGCGCCAGACCAGCATGGCGGTGACGGCGATCAGCGCCCACAGCGGCCAGTCGGTGGCGGGATTGCCGTGGGCGCGGGACAGCACCCAGCCGGTGGAGAACAGCAGCGCAATCACGATCGGTGCCATGCCTTGTTTGAAGGCTCGCACGATGCGTTTTTCACGGTTCTGGTGGCCCCAGCGCGCTGCAAGGTAGGTGAGGGTGGTGCTGGGGAGCAAGATGCCCAGCATCGCGAGCCCGACTGCCAGCAAACCAGCCCACGGGCCGCCGGCATTCAAGCCCACATGCCAACCCATCAGCGCCACAAACAGCACGTTCGGTCCAGGCGCAGCCTGGGCTATGGCGATGGACGCGTTGAATTGTGGGTCGGTCATCCAGTGTTGCTGGTCCACCAGGTAGCGGTGCATGTCGGGCGCGGTGGTAATGGCGCCCCCAATGGACAACAGCGACAGCGAGGTGAAGTGCAGGAAAAGCTGCAGCCAGTCCGCCGCGGAGAGCACGGTACTCATGGCCGCAGCTTCCGGTAGGCCAGGACCCAGGCCAACGCACCCAGACCCGGCAGCACCCAGCCCAGCGGCCAGCGCAGCAACGCAATCGCAACAAAACACAAGGCAAAAAGCGCAGCGCAGACGCCGGCTCCGAGCACGTTGGACTTCAAAGTCGGGGCCAGCTTGAGGCCCGTGGCCAGAATCAACCCGGCGGCACCAGCGCCCATGCCACGCAGCGCACCAGCGAGTTGCGGGTGGTCAGCGAACTGGCTGTAGGCCACCGCCAGCAGCAGCACAAGCACCAGCGGGGCCGTCAACATGCCCGCCAGCGCGGCCAAGGCGCCGGGCAGACCAAAGTAGCGGCTGCCAATCATCAGCGAGAGGTTGACCACGTTGGGTCCGGGCATGATTTGCGCGACCGCCCATTCCTCCACAAACTCCTCGCGCGTGAGCCATTGCTTCTTCTCAACCAACTCGCGCTGCACCACTGCGAGCACACCACCAAATCCCTGCAGCGCCAGCAGCGTGAACGAGACAAACAGGTCCCGCTTGGAGGTGGGCTGGTTTGGCGCGTTGCCCATGGGTGGGCTCAAACCGACATGCCGCCGGACACCTCGATCACTGCGCCGTTGATGTAGCTGGCTTCGTCGCTGGCCAGAAAGGCGTAGGTGTTGGCAATTTCCTCCGGCTGACCAAGGCGGCGCAGTGGCACACGCTGTTCCATCTCGGCAATCACCTTTTCTGGCACCGTGGCGAGGATGGGCGTGACCACGAAGCCCGGCGCCACCGCGTTCACGCGCACGCCTTTGGGGCCCAGTTCGCGGCTCCAGGTCTTGGTGAAACCAATCACGCCGAACTTGGTGGCGGCGTAGTTGGTTTGGCCAAAGTTGCCATAAATGCCGACCACCGAGCTGGCGTTCAAAATCACTCCGCTGCCTTGGGCGGTCATGGTGTCGGCCACGGCTTGGGCGCAATGGAAGACGCCGCGAAGGTTCACGTCAATCACCCGGTCGAACTGTTCCAGTGTCATCTTCTGCAGCCGCGCGTCCTGTGTGATGCCGGCGTTGTTGACCAGCACGTCGATGCGGCCGAACTGTTCTTTGACTTTGGTCACCACGCCGTCGACCATCTCACGCTGCGTCACGTCCACCACGAAGCCTTCGGCTTGGGCGCCGAGCGCGCGGCACTGAGTCACTGCCTCGTCCACGGCCACCTGTTTCACGTCGCAGACGATGACGGTGGCGCCCTCGCGGGCAAATTTCAATGCCGTCGCCAAACCGATGCCCTGGGCTGCGCCGGTGATGATGCTCACCTTGTTGTTCAATCGTGTCATGCGGGGAATTTCAGTAAGTGGGTTGGTGCTGGCGCAGTGTCGCCACCACGGCCGGCGAGAGTGTAAAGCCCGCACCGTGCCGCGCGGACAGCGCCGCCGCGCGGGCCGCGAACGCGTCCACGCCCATGCCATAGATGAACTGCAAGGCGCCGCCCGTCCAGGCCGGAAAGCCAATGCCGAAGATGGAGCCAATGTTGCCGTCGTGCACGGTGGTCAGCACGCCCTCCTGCAAACAGCGCGCCGTTTCCACCGCCTGGCGGTAGAGCAGGCGGTCTTTCAGTTCTTCAATGTCCCAGGCCACATCGGGCTTCTCAAACAGCGTTTTCAGTTGTGGCCACAGCGTTTTTTTCTGGCCAACGGGGTAGTCGTAAAAACCACCGCCTCCTGCACGTCCGGGGCGGTTCAGTTCTTTCACCATGCGCTCCACCAGCAGTTCGCCGGGCGTGGCCTGGTAGCCGGGCACGTCGGCACGGGTCTGGTCGAGCACATGCACGCTCAGCGACAGCGCGGTTTCGTCCAGCACCGCCAGCGGGCCCACCGGCATGCCGGCCAGTAAGCCGGCACTTTCCACCACGGTGGCGGGAATGCCCTCGCCCAGCATGGCCGCACCTTCCATCACAAAGGTGCCAAAGGTGCGACTGGTGTAGAAACCCCGCGAGTCGTTCACCACGATCGGGATCTTGCCGAGCGACTGCACGTAGTCGAATGCGCGTGCCACGGTCTCGTCGTCGGTCTGCTTACCGCGAATGATTTCCACCAGCTTCATCTTGTCCACCGGGCTGAAAAAGTGGATGCCAATGAATTTCTCCGGTTTGGTGCTGGCGGTCGCCAGGCCGCCGATAGGCAGGGTGGAGGTGTTGCTGGCAAAAAATCCACCGGGTGCGAGTTGTGGTTCGGCCTCTTGGGTGACTTTGGCCTTGAGCTCACGGTTCTCGAACACGGCTTCGATGATCAGGTCGCAGCCCTGCAGGTCGCTGGCTTTGTCGGTCGGCGTGATCCGGTCGAGCAGTGTCTTCTGGTCGTGCGGGCTGAGTTTGCCTTTATCGACGCGAGGTTGGGTGATTTTGATGCTGTAGCTTTTGCCAGCATCGGCCTTGTTCACAGTCACGTCTTTGAGCACCGTGGCGATGCCCTTGCTGGCCTGCGCATAGGCGATCCCCGCACCCATCATGCCGGCGCCCAGCACGCCCACTTTGCTGGGCTTGAACCGGGGTACGCCCGCGGGCCGAGACTGGCCGCTCTTGATGGCGTTCATGTTGAAGAAGAAGGTATTGACCATGGCGCGGGCGTTGCGTCCGGTCATCAGCTTGGCGAGGTAACGGCTTTCAATGCGCAGCGCGGTGTCCACGTCGACCATCGCGCCTTCGGCCATGCAGGCCATGATCGCCTCTGGGGCGGGGTAGAGGCCACGCGTTTGTTTTTTCAGCATCGCGGGCGCCACGGTCAGCATGCCCGCCACCTTGGGATTGGTGGGCGTGCCGCCGGGGATTTTGTAGTCCTTCACATCCCACGGGTGGTGTGAGGCAGGATGGGCAGCGATGTAGGCCAGCGCTTTTTCTCGGAGTTGTGCCGCATCGCTCACCAACTCGTGCACCAGTCCCATGTCCAGCGCCTCGCGCGGACCAAACAGCTTGCCCTCCACCAAAAACGGCTGCGCACCCATCAGTCCCAGGTGCCGGACCATCTTGGTCACGCCGCTGGCGCCAGGCAGCAGGCCCAGCGTGACCTCGGGCAGGCCGAGCTGGGTCTTGGGGTTGTCGAGCGCGATGCGGTGGTGCCCCACCAGCGCCACCTCCCAGCCACCGCCCAGCGCGGTGCCGTTGATGCAACTCACTACCGGCTTGCCAAGGGTCTCCAGCGCGCGGAAGTTTTTCTTCAGGCGCTCCACCTCGGCATAGGCCTTCGGGGCGTCCGCTTCGGTCAGGCGCATCAGCGCTTTCAGATCGGCGCCGGCAAAGAAGGTCGACTTCGCCGAGGCCAGCACGACGCCTTTGATGGCGTCCTTGTCTTTGAGCACCTTCGACGTGACCGCGGTCAGGTCCTCCTGCCATTGCAGGCACATGGTGTTGACGGGCGAGTCGGGCTCGTCAAAGGTGAGGGTGGCGATGCCTTCGTGAAGTTCGTAGCGGATGGTTTTCATGGTTTTGTTAATGCTTGGATGCAGCCGTCTCACTTGCCCGCAGGGCAATTGCCAGCGCGCACCATTG
>CAZANT010000212.1:0-4667 GCA_964486575.1 uncultured Burkholderiaceae bacterium
CCGACTCGCCCGTCTTGCTTGTCAACGATCGCACCATGTGCAGTTTCATGAGCAATGACAAACTGGACCAGTTGGTCGAAGGCCTCAAATCTTCAGGAGCGCAGTGATGTCAGCGGAGAAAATCCTCGCGCAGTTTCAGGCCACCGGCGTCCAGACCTGCTTCCACGGCCGCCACATCGAGCCGCAAATTTTTGCCGACCTGGACGGAACCAACTGGCGATTGAAAGACTACGTTGCGCGTGGCGGCTACCAGGCCTTGCGCACGGTATTGGGTCTGGATGGCGGCGAACCGATGACACCTGAGCAGGTGATTGCCACAGTAAAAGAATCGGCGCTGCGTGGCCGCGGCGGGGCCGGTTTCCCGACTGGTTTGAAGTGGAGCTTCATGCCGCGGCAGTTTCCGGGCCAGAAATACCTCGTCTGCAACTCCGACGAGGGCGAGCCGGGCACCTGCAAAGACCGCGACATCATGCAGTACAACCCGCACATCGTCATTGAAGGCATGGCCATTGCCGCCTACGCGATGGGTATCAGCGTGGGCTACAACTACATTCACGGTGAGATTTTCGCCACCTACGAGCGATTCGAAGAGGCGCTGGCCGAAGCCCGCGCTGCCGGCTTCTTGGGTGACCGCATTCTCGGAAGTAATTTCAGCTTCCAACTTCACGCATCTCACGGTTTCGGCGCCTACATCTGTGGTGAAGAAACCGCACTGCTGGAGTCTCTGGAGGGCAAAAAAGGCCAGCCCCGTTTCAAGCCGCCGTTTCCAGCCAGTTTTGGTCTTTACGGCAAGCCGACCACCATCAACAACACAGAAACTTTTGCCGCTGTGCCGTGGATCATTCGCAACGGTGGTGCCGCTTATTTGGCCTGTGGCAAACCCAACAACGGCGGAACCAAGATTTACTCGGTCAGTGGCGACGTGGAGTTGCCCGGCAACTACGAGGTGCCCATGGGCACCCCGTTCTCCAAACTGTTGGAGCTGGCGGGTGGCGTTCGCAAGGGGCGCACACTCAAGGCCGTGATCCCGGGAGGCTCCTCGTCGCCGGTGCTGCCAGCCAGCATCATGATGGACTGCACGATGGACTACGACTCCATTGCCAAGGCCGGTTCGATGCTCGGTTCGGGTGCCGTGATCGTGATGGACGATTCGCGCTGCATGGTGGAGTCGCTCAAGCGCCTCTCGTATTTCTACATGCACGAGTCGTGTGGCCAATGCACGCCTTGCCGTGAAGGCACGGGCTGGCTCTGGCGCTTGGTAGACAAAGTCCACCGCGGCGAGGGCAAATCCAGCGACATGGACTTGCTGAATTCGGTGGCCGACAACATCCAGGGCCGGACCATTTGCGCCTTGGGCGACGCCGCTGCCATGCCTGTACGGGCCATGATCAAGCACTTCCGGCACGAATTCGAAGCGCTCATTCAGAACAAAAAACCCGAGACCGCCTGAGCCCGCTTGCGGAAAGAACACATGGTTGAAATTGAACTTGACGGCAAGAAGGTGGAGGTTGCAGAAGGCAGCCTGGTGATGCACGCGGCGGAACAAGCCGGCACCTATATTCCGCACTTCTGCTACCACAAGAAGCTCAGCATCGCGGCCAACTGTCGCATGTGCTTGGTCGACATTGAAAAGGCCCCAAAGCCTATGCCAGCCTGTGCCACACCGGTGACTCAGGGCATGGTTGTGCGTACGAAGAGCGAAAAAGCGATCAAGGCGCAGCAGTCGGTGATGGAGTTCCTGCTGATCAACCACCCACTGGACTGCCCGATCTGTGACCAGGGCGGGGAGTGCCAGTTGCAAGACTTGGCCGTGGGTTACGGTGGCTCGTCATCGCGCTACGAAGAAGAAAAGCGTGTCGTGGTGCACAAAGACGTCGGTCCGCTCATCAGCATGGAAGAGATGAGCCGCTGCATTCACTGCACTCGCTGTGTCCGTTTCGGCCAGGAGGTGGCCGGCGTGATGGAACTGGGCATGGTGCACCGCGGTGAGCATGCCGAGATCACCACGGTAATCAACGACACCGTGGACTCCGAACTCTCGGGCAACATGATCGACATTTGCCCGGTCGGCGCATTGACCAGCAAACCCTTCCGCTACAGCGCCCGCACTTGGGAGCTGAGTCGCCGCAAGTCGATCAGTCCGCACGATTCGACCGGTGCCAACCTCGTGGTGCAGGTCAAGAACAACAAGGTGATGCGTGTCGTTCCCTTGGAGAATGAAGCCATCAACGAATGCTGGATTGCCGACCGCGACCGTTTTTCCTACGAAGCGCTGAACAGCGATGAGCGTCTGACCCAGCCGATGCTGAAGCAGGGCGGCGCCTGGAAGACCGTGGATTGGACCACGGCGTTGGAGTACGTCGCCAACGGCCTGAAACAGATCGGCGCCGACCATGGCCCAACCAGCTTGGGCATGCTCGTGAGTCCGCACAGCACGCTGGAAGAGTTGCACCTGGCCAGCATGTTGACCCGCGGTTTGGGCAGCGACAACATCGACCACCGCTTGCGCCATGCAGAGTTCGCGGCCCCTGAGGGCGTGCGCCATCTGGGTACGTCTATTGCCTCGTTGTCGCAGCTGCAGCGGGTGCTGGTGGTCGGTTCCGACCTGCGCAAGGACCACCCGTTGTTCGCTCAGCGCGTTCGCCAGGCTGTCCGCAAGGGCGGTGTGGTCAATGCCATTCATGCGCACGAATCTGACTGGGCGATGCCCGTAGCCAACCAGTGGGTGACGCCATCTTCTGACTGGGCGGGTGCCCTCGCCGCCGTGGCGACGGCCGTCGCTGCGGCCACTGGCGTGACCGCCCCGACGGACGCGCCCACCAATGAAGCCGCTACCGCCGTGGCCGAGTCCATGCTGGGCGGAGAGCGCAAGGCCATTTTGTTGGGCAATGCTGCTGCGCACCACCCGCGCGCATCCTCGCTGCTCGCGCTGGCCGGCTGGATTGCGCGCCATACCGGCGCAAGTGTTGGCTACCTGACCGAAGCCGCCAACACGGTCGGTGCTCAACTGATTGGCGCGATGCCAGTTCAGGGTGGCTTGAACGCTGGGCAAATGCTGGGTGGCGCACTGAAAGCCGTGCTACTGCTCAACACCGAGCCCGAGTTTGACTCGGCAGCGGGCGCCCAAGCCACCAAAGCCCTGAGTCAAGCGCAAATGGTCGTGACGCTCAGCCCGTTCAAGGCCAACATGGCGTTCAGCGATGTCTTGTTGCCAATCGCACCGTTCACGGAAACGTCGGGCAGTTTTGTCAACGCGGAGGGGCTGATCCAGAGCTTCCATGCGGTTGTCAAACCGTTGGGCGACACCCGGCCCGGCTGGAAGGTGCTGCGCGTGCTGGCCAACCTGCTCGGTGTGACTGGGTTTGATTTTGAGTCTTCCCAGGATGTTTTGAAACAGGTGGTACCGCCAGGCGCTGACGCACGGGTGCCCGCCGATTTGCTCAACAACCAGACCCAGGCACCGATTGACCTGGCCGCCACCACGCGTGAACCGGTGGTCGCTCGGATCTACCAACTGGATGGGTTGGTGCGCCGCGCACCGTCTCTGCAACTGACAGCAGACGCCCGTGTGGCGGCCGCGGGAGCCCGGCCATGATCGACACGCTTTACAACGCAGGTTCGGGCTTGGTGTCCGCTGGCTGGTGGGGAAGCATCGCCTGGCCGGTGATCTGGAACCTCGTCAAGATCATTTTGCTGGTGCTGCCCCTGATGGGCTGCGTCGCCTACCTCACGCTGTGGGAGCGCAAGGCCATTGGCTGGATGCAGATCCGTATTGGTCCCAACCGCGTTGGCCCCCTCGGTTTGTTGCAGCCAATTGCCGACGCCCTGAAGCTGCTGACCAAGGAAATCATCGTTCCAGCCGCTGCCAACAAGGGCTTGTTCCTGCTGGGCCCGGTCATGACCATCATGCCAGCGCTTGCCGCCTGGGCGGTGGTGCCGTTTGGCCCTGACGCAGCGCTTGCCAACGTGAATGCCGGACTGCTGTTCATCATGGCCATCACCTCCATGGAGGTGTACGGCGTGATCATCGCAGGGTGGGCGTCCAACTCCAAGTACGCCTTCCTGGGTGCCTTGCGTGCGTCGGCCCAGATGGTGAGTTACGAGATCGCCATGGGCTTCTGCCTGGTCGTGGTGCTGATGGTGTCGGCCAGTCTTAACCTCACCGACATCGTCAACTCGCAGAACGCTGGCATTTTTGCCGACCAGGGTTTCAACCTGCTGTCATGGAACTGGTTGCCGTTGTTGCCGATTTTTGTGGTCTACATCATCTCCGGCATCGCCGAGACCAACCGCCACCCGTTCGATGTGGTGGAAGGCGAGTCGGAAATCGTCGCCGGCCACATGGTGGAGTACTCGGGCATGTCGTTTGCGATGTTCTTCCTGGCCGAATACGCCAACATGATCCTGATCTCGGCCCTGGCCGCCATCATGTTCCTGGGAGGTTGGGCAGCGCCATTGACGTTCAATGCCATTGGCATGCAGACGCCCGGCTGGATCGAAGCCACTGCCTGGTTCTGGAACTGGTTCTGGCTGTTTGGCAAGACTTTTTGTGTCGTGACCCTGTTCATCTGGGTGCGCGCCACCTTCCCGCGCTTCCGCTACGACCAGATCATGCGTTTGGGGTGGAAGATTTTCATTCCAGTCACCTTGGTGTGGCTGGTGGTCGT
>CAZANT010000213.1:0-4646 GCA_964486575.1 uncultured Burkholderiaceae bacterium
ACGAAACCCGCGGCAAACCGCATCCGCAAATGCTGCTGGAACTGATGGCCGAATTTGGCGTGCCGCCCGAGCGGACGCTGATGGTCGGTGACACCACCCATGACCTCCAACTGGCGCTCAACGCCGGTTGCGCCAGCGTGGGGGTCAGCTACGGCGCCCACGAGCCCGATGCTTTTCATGCGCTGAAGCCGCGCTTTGTTGCCCACTCGGTGGCCGAACTGCGCGAGTGGTTGCTAACCAACGCCTGAAGTCCTCACCCATGGAACAGGCCATTCCACTGTGTAACGCAGACGACCTGCAAGACGGCGCGGTGGCGGTGCCATTCGACGTGGTGTACGCAGGACAGACCTGCCGCGCCTTCGCCATCCGGTATCGTGGCCAGGTCCACGCCTACCTGAACCGCTGCAGCCACGTGGCCATGGAGATGGATTACCAGCCAAACCGCTTTTTTGACGACACCGGCCAATGGCTGCTCTGCGCCACGCACGGTGCGGCTTACCGACCCGACACCGGTGCCTGTACGGGCGGGCCCTGTCGGGGCGGGTTGGTGCGCATTGCCCTGAGCGAATCGAATGGGGTGGTCTACTGGCATACTGCCTACAACTTAAAGACCCTAGAGTTTTGACATGACAGAACCGACCCTGAACACCAACCGTCTCGAGCCCAGCACCCGGCCTGCGCCTGCCAAGGCCGAAGCTGCCCAAGCCGCAGGCTGGGAGCGTTCGGTGCTGGAAAAACTGGCCGTCTCGGTGATCAGTGAGCAAAAAGCCAGCCGCCGCTGGCGGACCTTTGTGCGCTTGTCTTGGTTGCTGTTTTTCCTGGTTCTTGCTTGGGTTTTGCTCGGCCAGCCTGGCAAAACAGGCGATGTGTCGGCGCCGCACACTGCGGTGGTGTCCATCAAAGGGGAAATTGCTTCCGGTGCGGACGCCAGTGCCGAACTGGTGGTGGATGCATTGCGTTCCGCGTTTGACGACAGCGGGTCTAAAGCGGTGGTCTTGCTGATCAACTCCCCCGGTGGCAGCCCGGTGCAGGCCGGCATCATCAACGACGAGATCCTTCGCCTGAAGGCCAAACATAAGAAGCCGGTGTACGCGGTGGTTGAAGAGTCGTGCGCTTCGGCGGCCTATTACATCGCGGTGGCCGCCGACAAGATTTATGTCGACAAGGCCAGCATCATCGGCAGCATAGGCGTGCTGATCGACGGCTTTGGTTTCACCACCTTGATGGAGAAACTGGGCGTCGAGCGCCGATTGATGACTGCGGGTGAGAACAAAGGCTTTTTGGACCCATTCAGCCCACAAACCGAAAAACACCGCGCTTACGCCCAGAACATGCTGGACCAAATCCACAAGCAGTTCATTGACGTGGTGAAGGCCGGACGTGGCCAGCGCCTGAAAGAAACACCCGACACCTTCAGCGGTTTGTTCTGGAGCGGCCAGCAGGCGATTGAACTCGGTCTGGCGGACCACCTCGGAAATGTGGACTACGTCGCCCGGGAGGTGGTCAAGGCCGAAGATTTGGTGGACTACACCCGCCGCGAAAACGTGGCCGAACGGCTCTCCAAGCGGTTTGGCGCTGCAATCGGTGAGGGCGCGGTGACCGCCCTGAAAGCGATTCCAACCCTCCGCTGAGGGTGCGTGGGGTCAGCGGCCGATGGCGTAAACCGTCGGCAGCCCGGTGTTCATCGCCGGCGACTGTTGCCAAACCTTCGCATGCCGGCTGTGCACCTGCGCCGCGGCCAGCGTCAAGCCGCTGCACACCGCCAAGCGGGTGTTGTGCTGTAACGTGTGCAGCAAGGCCTGAAACAGCGCGGCATTCCGGTAGGGAGTTTCAATGAACAACTGGGTCTGGCCGGTCTTCAGCGCCAACGACTCCAGGGTTTTGATACGCTGTGTCCGCTCCGCTGGGTCCTGCGGCAGGTAGCCCACAAAAGCAAAGCTCTGGCCGTTCAACCCGCTGGCGGCGAGCGCCAGCAGCAGCGACACCGGGCCCACCAGCGGCACCACCGGCACCCCCAGATCGTGCGCTGCCCGCACCACCGAAGCACCAGGGTCAGCCACAGCGGGCATGCCTGCTTCGCTGACCAGGCCCATGTCGTGACCTTGCAGTGCCGGCGCCAGCAGAAACCGGGCATCGAACTGTCCAGAATGATCACCATGTTTGTGAACCGCGTGCGGAAGTTCCTGCATCTGCTGTGCCTGCAACGGCGTGGACAGTGGTTGCAGGGCGTCCACCCGCTTCAGGTAGGCGCGGGTGGTTTTGGCGTTTTCACATACCCAGTGCTGCAACCGAGCGGCCACCGCCAGCGTGCCCGGGGGAATGACGTCGGTGAGCGGTGCGGCATCCGTCACGCCAAAGTCGAGCGGTGCAGGCACCAAGTACAGGGTACCGGGCTTGGGCGTGATCGTGGTCATACAATCAACCGCAGGCCGGCTGCGCGCAATAACTGGCATGTGCGAATCAGCGGCAGACCGATCAGCGCAGTGGGGTCGTCGCTGTCAATGGCGTCCAACAACGCGATGCCCAGACCTTCGCTTTTGGCGCTGCCGGCGCAGTCGTAGGGCGTCTCGGCACGGAGGTATGCCTCGATCTCGGTGTCATCAAGCTGACGAAAGCGTACCTTGACTTCGGCCATGGCCTGCTGAGCGAAGGCCGTGTTGAAGCACACCACGGCCACTGCCGTGTGGAACAGCACGGTCTGGCCGCGCATCCGCCGCAATTGCTGTGTGGCTCGATCGTGGTTGCCCGGTTTACCCAGGGGAGTGCCGTGCAGGTCGGCCACCTGGTCCGAGCCAATCACCACCGCGTTGGGGTACTGCGCTGCCACCTCCTTGGCTTTGGCCAGTGCCAGTCGGGCGGCGAGTTCGGCGGGGCGTTCGCCCGTCAGGGGCGTCTCGTCGACCTGGGGCGACACCGTAGAAAATGGCAAGCCCAGTCGCGACAGCAGCGCATGGCGGTAGGGGGAGGTGGAGCCCAGAACCAAGGGCCGAATCTGAGTTGTCATGGGGCGATTCTCTTACACTCGACGGATGAGTTCCTCCTTTTCGCCGCGTGCTGTTGACCTGCGCGCGCTGGCCCGCGAAGCGGCCACCCTGACCCGTACCGAGCCGCTTATCAACCATCCTCGCCTTGCCGAGGAGGCTGTGGGCGACCTGGCGGGCCTGAACGTGGGCTGGAGCGCCTCGGGTGAATTGTTGCCGGGTGCCACTGGCGAAGCCGAGGTCTGGCTCCATCTTGAGGCGGAGGCGGTGCTGCCCATGACCTGCCAGCGGTGCCTGTCGCCTCTGGATGTGGCATTGCGCGTCGACAGGTCTTTTCGATTTGTGGCGGACGAGACCAGCGCCGCCGAGCAGGACGATGTGTCAGAAGAGGATGTGCTGGCGCTGACGCCGGAGTTTGACCTGCCGACACTCGTAGAAGACGAACTCCTCATGGCCCTGCCCATTGTGCCGCGTCATGAGCATTGCTCAGCGGCACGGTCGGCCAAGGCATTGCAGGATGCGCCGCTGGCGCCTGACAGCCCCCTAGAAAAGCCCAACCCGTTCGCTGTACTCGCCGGTTTGCGCGCCGGCAAGGGTGAAAAGTCGAACTGAATCAAGCCTTTGGGCTATAATCCAAGGCTCGACGCAGTTGCAGGCCCAGTGGACCTGCCTTTCCGGACGAGCGCATGAAGGCTGAGTGGCGGGCAAATGCACGGTGTGCTGTCTGCCTATTACGTCAGTGCTCCTCTGGGGTACATGTGCTGCGCCTCACCCACCATTTACCGACATTCAGGAGCCGACCATGGCCGTTCAGCAAAACAAAAAATCGCCATCCAAGCGTGGCATGCACCGTTCGCATAACGCGCTGGACGTACCAGGCATCGCCGTGGAGCCCACCACCGGCGAAATCCACCTGCGCCACCACATCAGCCCGAACGGCTTCTACCGTGGCCGTCAGGTGTTGAAGAACAAATCAGAAGCCTGATTGTTGCCACCCACGCAAGGCCCGAGGCTACCTGGTGTAGCGTCGGGCCTTTGTTTTGATGGTCCTCGGCTGAGCCTCCCTCTGGTTTGGTCAGGGCTGAACAGCGCACTCTCATGATCACTCTTGCGGTTGATTGCATGGGCGGTGACCATGGCCCGTTAGTGACCTTGGCTGCCTGCCGCCAGTTTTTGGACGCCCATCCCGATGCGCGGTTGCTATTGGTCGGACAGCCGGCCAGTTTGGCTCACTTTTCTCACCCGCGCGCCACCCTGGTTCCAGCCAGCGAGGTGGTGGGTATGGACGACCCGGTCGAGGTGGCGCTGCGCCGAAAAAAAGACTCGTCAATGCGCGTGTCAATCCAACAAGTGAAGGATGGCGTAGCCCAGGTGGCCGTTTCTGCTGGCAACACTGGTGCATTGATGGCTATCGCACGCTATCTCCTAAAAACCGTTGATGGCATCGACCGGCCGGCAATCGCCACCCAAATGCCCAACGCCTTGGGCGGTGCCACCACGGTACTCGATTTGGGGGCCAATGTGGATTGCAGCGCGGAACATCTGTTGCAGTTTGCAGTGATGGGGTCGGCACTGGTGTCGGTCCTGAAAGATGACCCGAATCCCACCGTGGGCCTTCTGAATGTGGGTGAAGAAGTCATCAAAGGCAGCGAAGTTATCAAAAAA
>CAZANT010000214.1:0-3190 GCA_964486575.1 uncultured Burkholderiaceae bacterium
GGTGGCCGTGGTGCTGCACGACCTGAACCTGGCCCTGGCCGCCGACCGCGTGCTGCTGGATGCCAAGGGCAAGCTCAGTGCCAGCGCGGTCGAGCGTCTGGTGGCCGAGTCCAAATGGAAGCAGGGCGCCCAGGTCGCCTACCGAAAATACGCGGATGCCGGCCAGGCGGCTCCGGCGAAAACTGCGGTACCCGCCCCCGCTGGCGGGGTTGCCGTCACACCTGCACTCCCGGTGGTGATGGGCGGCCAAGCGAACCGAAGGGATCGCTTGGCCCGCAAGCTCAAGACCGATCCCCAGCGCTTCTTTGCCGATGCGCGGGTGGCCGCATTGCGGCCCTTGCGGCACTTGTTTGCCAACAACCTGATGGGGCGCTTCTCCACCTCAGTGGTGCGCACGCTGCTTTGACGCTGCAGGCGCTCAAAGTCGACCTGTGGAGAGCGTGTACCCAACTGCGCGAAGTCTTGACCACGCGCCGCCTGGACCGCTTGGCCGAGGTCGTATTCCCGTTCGGATTCCGGTGGTGCGAGGAGCCCTCGCCCGAACTGGTCTGCTACGACTGCAGCCAGCCCGCCGACGTCCAGCGGTTACTGGCACAGGGCATGGTCAGCCTGACCCAAAACGCGCAGTGCAGCGGCAACTGCGTCTGGCTCGCACCTGGTGCGCAGGTCGCTGGCCTGACACTGCGGTTTGAACGGTCTCACTGCCATGTGGTTCTGGGGCGTGATCGGGCTGTGCGTGGCTCGCTGCGCCTGTGTGGTAACCACAGCCTGGTGCTTGTGGGTGCTTCCTGCCATGCGCCCATCACCATGAATCTCGAGGTCATGGGGGAGGGCAACGCCTTTGTGCTGGCGCTGCACGCGACCACCTGGGGGAGCAACTTCACATTGGGCGGTGAAGGTCGCCTGATGGCGCTGGGCGAACACGCAATGCTGGCCGTGCAGACGGCAGTGCTCAACCACGACCTGCATCCGATGTTTTACCTGTCTGAGCCAACCCAGACCATCAACCCGCCAAGCGACCAGTTGCTTTTCCCGCAGGTCTGGCTGGCTCGTCAGGTCCAGGTGGTGAAGGCCGACATTGGTTACGGTGCCATCGTCGGTAGCATGTCGCTCGTGAACCGGAGCGTCGCACCCTGCACGCTGGTGGCGGGCATCCCGGCGCGTGTGCTGCGTACCGGTGTGTCGTTCGACCGGGCCCTTAACCAGTGTCAGCCGGAAACTTTAGAGCGGCTGAAGCGGTATGAGTCCGCGTTTTCTTGCCTTTTTCAGAACACCGCGCCGGCCCTGCCCAATCCAGAATCAGGCCCATGATTCCGCCGTGCGACGTCCCCAGTTTCCTTACCTGGTCACCTGGTATTGCGCGAATGCCCGGCATCGCTGGCTTCCTCGGCGGCCCAGTGGCGCGCACCGCGCGATGGCGCTCCCCCAAGACCGCAGGACAGACACTGGTGGGCTGGGGCAACAAGCCCGCGTCGCGCGCATGCCAGGCATTCGCACGGGTCCACGGGCTGCCATTTTTGGCAGTCGAAGACGGCTTTTTGCGATCGGTCGGCTTCGGCCCGAAGGTGCCTTCGCTGTCGCTGGTGCAAGACGACCTGGGTATTTACTACGACGCGTCCTGCCCATCCCGGTTGGAAGCCTTGGTCAGTGAGCCGCTCGACGCAACACAGCAAGCGCGTGCTGAAGCCCTGGTGCGCGCTTGGCGCGAAGGCCGCGTTTCGAAGTACAACCACGCCCGCGAGCACGAGGCCCCGCTTCCCGGGGCCTACGTGCTGGTGGCAGACCAGACTGCAGGCGACCAGTCTGTGCTGGGTGGTTTGGCGGACCCAGCCAGTTTTCAGTCCATGCTGCAAGCCGCGCTTGTGCAGCACCCCGACTGCGAGGTCCTCGTCAAGGTGCATCCAGAGGTGGCGGCGGGGCACAAAAAGGGCCACTTTGACCTGGCAGCCCTGCGCCAGATGCCGCGCGTACGGGTGATCGGCGCCGACGTTCACCCGGTGCGGTTGATCCAACATGCCCGGGCGGTCTATGTGGTGACTTCTCAGATTGGCTTTGAGGCCCTGTTGTGGGGCCGGCCGGTCTATACGTTTGGCATGCCGTTCTACGCTGGCTGGGGCCTGACCCACGACGCATTGGCCGCCCCCGTGCGACGTCGTGTGGTCTCTGGCTTGCAGCTGGTCCATGCTTGTTTGATTGCCTACCCGCGCTACATGAACCCCGAGACTGGTCAACGGTGCGAGGTGGAGGTGGTACTGGCCCACCTCGCCCTGCAGCGCTCGCAGCGCACCCGTCACCCTGTGCAGGTGTACGCCTGTGGTTT
The DNA here is from genome assembly GCA_964486575.1 of uncultured Burkholderiaceae bacterium. Taxonomy (GTDB): domain Bacteria; phylum Pseudomonadota; class Gammaproteobacteria; order Burkholderiales; family Burkholderiaceae_C; genus PCRC01. The sequence goes on from CAZANT010000214.1 coordinate 2,321, forward strand.
CTCTCGCTGGAAGCGGCCGTTGGTACAGGCATTTTTGCAGGGCAGCGCCGTGCAGTTTGTCGACACCACCACCGGCCTGCCCGAAGGGGCTTGCATTGCCGTTTGGGGTCGACGTGGGCTGCCGGGCCAAGCGCCAGACCGGCACACGGTGTTGCGGCTGGAGGATGGCTTTCTGCGTTCCGTGGGCCTCGGCGCCGACCTGACCCGCCCGGTCTCTTGGGTCGTCGACGATGCTGGCATGTACTTTGACCGCCACCAGCCATCTGCGCTGGAGCAGACGCTGCAACACCACCATTTCAGCCCCGACCTGTTGCTGCGCGCTTTGCGCCTGCGCACCCGCATCGTAGGCCACGGTGTGACCAAATACAACGTGGCTGGCCAGTCTTGGCGGCCAGCGCTGCCGGGCCATCCCGCGCGCAAGCTGGTGCTGGTGGCTGGGCAGGTGGAAGACGATGCCTCCGTGCGTTGGGGTGGTGACGCCGTGCGCACCAACCGCGGCTTGCTGCAGGCCGCCCGGCACAAGTGCCCCGACGCCTATCTGGTCTACAAACCCCACCCGGATGTGCTGGCCGGACTGCGGCCGGATTCACTCAGTCTGGCCGCGGCCGCCACGTTGTGCGACGAACTGGTGTGCCACGCCAGCCTGGACGACCTGTTGCGTGCCGCAGACGAGGTGCATGTACTGACCTCGCTCACCGGCTTTGAGGCCCTGTTGCGCGGCAAACACGTGGTCTGCCACGGCCAGCCGTTTTATGCCGGCTGGGGGCTGACCGAAGACACACAGCCCCACCCGCGGCGCACCAGGCGGCTCAGCCTCGACGAATTGGTGGCCGGCAGCCTGTTGCTCTACCCCCGGTACATCAGCCGCAC
>CAZANT010000214.1:3200-4640 GCA_964486575.1 uncultured Burkholderiaceae bacterium
GCGCCTTCACCACGCCTGAGCGGGCGCTGGAAGAACTTCTGCAGTGGCGCAACCGTCCGCCGGCCCGCTTTCCCGTGGGCCGCTGGCTGCGCCGGCTGTGGAGCCAATTGCGCCAGTGGCGCACACAACCTGTGGTCAACGCATGAACCCTGCACAATCCTCCAGCCCTTTTGTTCCGCCTGTCGAAGACTTTCGCAGCACCACTTGGTTTGGGAACTTGCTGGGTGACGTGGTGGAGCCCACCCCGCGCCCGGTGCTGCCGCGACGCCGTGCCGCCACACCGGTCGCCCCCACCACCGAAGTACCTGGGCCTGACGCCGCCGTTCAAGCCTGGGCCCACCGCCAGCGAAGGCTTGCAGAATATGCCGGCAAACGGGTGTTGTTGTTGCAAGGGCCGATGGGCCCGTTCTTCAAGGAGCTGGCGCATGAGCTGCGGGCGTTGGGGGCCACCGTCTACAAGATCAACTTCAATGCCGGCGACTGGTGGTTCTACCGGCGCGACGCCATCGCCTTTCGCGGCAGCTTTGAAGAATGGCCGTACTTCCTGCGCGACCTGCTGCTGCGTGAAAACATCAATTCGGTGATGCTGTTTGGCGACTGCCGGCCAATCCACGAGATGGCCTGCCGCATCACGGCGCAGCTACGGCGCGACGTGCGGGTGTTTGAAGAAGGCTACCTCCGCCCCTGCTATCTGACCATGGACCGCTTTGGCGTGAATGGCTGGACTTCGCTGCCCGATTCATCGGGCTTCTATGCGGCCCTGCCGGTGGACGAGCAGCACCGCCCCCTGGCGCTGGGCCCGGTGTTCTGGGCAGCGGCGCGCCATGCGGTGCAGTATGCCGTGGCGATGCGGCTCGGGCGCGGTGGCTACCCGGCCTATGAACACCACCGCCCGCTCGGCTGGAGCGAACTGGGTGCGTGGGTACGCGGTGGGCTGCGCAAGTGGGTGTACCGCTTCCGAGAGCGTGGGCTGGCAGCGCAACTGGCCGGGCCGCTGCGCAAACGCTATTTCCTTGTGCCACTGCAGGTGGCAACCGACAGCCAGGTCCAGTTCCATTCCGCGTTCGACAGCGTTGGCCAGTTCATCGATGAGGTGGTGGCGTCCTTCGCCGCCCATGCCGACCCGTGTGATTACCTCGTTATCAAACACCACCCGATGGACCGGGGTCACCACGACTACACCGCCCAGCTGCGCGCACTGTCGCGGCTGCACAACCTCGGCGACCGCATCATTTACCTGCACGACCAGCACCTGCCCTCCTTGCTCAAGGGTGCCGCCGGTGTGGTGGTGATCAACAGCACAGTGGGCATGTCGGCGCTGCATTTCAGCGCGGCCATCAAGGTGTGCGGCTCGGCGGTTTACAACATCCGGGGGTTGACCTACCAGGGCACGCTCGACAGCTTCTGGCGCGCCGCGCGTCAGTGCAAGCCCGACAAAGT
>CAZANT010000215.1:0-4615 GCA_964486575.1 uncultured Burkholderiaceae bacterium
CGGTGCAGCAAGCGGCTCGCGACAGCGCCACGCCGGTCACCCGCATTGGCCAGATTGAGGCCGAGCCCGGTCTGCGCCTGCGCGACGCGGCCGGCCGCGCCCTCACCCAGCGCTTCGGCGCTTTCGACCATTTCGCCTGATGCCCATGGACACCATTGCCCCTCACCCTGCAGACCACGCGCCCATCCGCGCCAGCGCCCGCTTCATGCTCAGCCACCCCGCCCATCTTCTGGCCCTGGGCTTTGGCTCTGGCCTCAGCCCGGTCGCGCCTGGCACCGCTGGCACGCTGTGGGGCTGGCTGGCTTGGCTGGTGTTGCAGCAGTACCTGAACGTCGCGCAACTGGGTTTGTTGATCGTCGTGTCGCTCGCGGTGGGTTGGTGGGCCTGCACCGTCACCGCCCGCGATCTGAATGCCCCAGATTCGGGCAACATCGTCTGGGACGAAATCGTCGCTTTCTGGTTGGTGTTGTGGCTGGTGCTGCCCACCGGTTTGACAGGCCAGGTGGTCGCGTTCGCGCTGTTCCGATTCTTTGATGCGGCCAAGCCCGGCCCGGTGGGCTGGGCCGACAAGCACTTCAAGGGCATGGGGCCGCGGGGCGGCTTTGGCATCTTGTTCGACGACCTGGTGGCCGCGTTCTGCACCCTGCTAGTGATTGCCCTGTGGCGCTTTTGGTGATACCTGATGCTATTTAATCAAGAGCTTATAGACGAGGATTCACAGGGGCTTGCCGCCAGTTTGGCTGAAATTTTGCTCGACAAAAGCCTGCAACTGGCCACCGCGGAGAGCTGTACCGGCGGCTTGATCGCTGCCACCTGCACCGCGCTGGCCGGCTCCAGCCAGTGGTTCGAGCGTGGCTTCGTCACCTACTCCAACGAGGCCAAAACCGAGTCGCTCGGCGTGGACGCGGCGCTGATCGCAGCCCATGGCGCGGTGAGCGAGCCGGTCGCGCGGGCCATGGCGTTTGGCGCGGTTCGCCACTCTGCTGCGCAGGTGGGCGTGGCGGTCACTGGCGTGGCTGGCCCCACCGGCGGCAGCGTGGAGAAGCCCGTCGGCACCGTGTGGTTTGGCTTCATGGTGCAAGGCCAGCTTCGCAGCGAGGTGCGCCACTTCGACGGCGACCGCGCGGCGGTGCGCGCCGCCACGGTGCGGCACGCGTTGCAGCGGCTCATCGACGCATTGCGGTAGCGCATGGCCCGCTTCGCCAGCGCGGAACTGATCGACTCGCGTCAGGCCTGGCTGCGCCTGCTGGTCACCTTGGCCATCATGACGGTGGGGGCCAGCGGCATGTACGTCGTGCCGGTGGTCTTGCCCGCGGTACAGGCCGACTTTGGCATCACCCGCGCCGCCGCCTCGTTGCCCTACACCCTATTGATGGTGGGCTTTGGTGCGGGTGGTATCGCCATGGGCAAACTGGCCGACCGTTTTGGTGTGGCGCTGCCGCTGCAGGCCGGTGCCGTTTGCCTCGGGCTGGGCTACATCGCAGCCGCCCTGGCCGGCAACATCATGGCTTTCGCGCTGGTGCACGGCTTGCTCATTGGCCTGTGCGGGGCCGCGGCCACGTTTTCCCCGCTGCTGGCCGACACCTCGCTGTGGTTTGCCAAACGGCGCGGCATCGCGGTGGCGGTGTGCGCCAGCGGCAACTACCTCGGCGGCGCCGTCTGGCCACCCATCGTCCAGCACTTTGTGGAAACGGCCGGGTGGCGCCAGACCTACTGGGGCCTGGCCCTGTTCAGTACCACTGTGATGCTGTCGCTGGCGCAGCTGATGCGACTGCGCCCACCGGTGCAGCCAGCGGCCGGTGTCAATGGCCGCGGCCAGGTACCCGGCGAGCGACCGTTTGGCCTGCACCCCGGGGTGGCGCTGGCGCTGCTGAGCATCGCCGGTGTGGGTTGCTGTGTGGCGATGGCCATGCCGCAGGTGCACATCGTGGCGTACTGCACCGACCTGGGCTACGGGGCCGCGCGGGGGGCCGAGATGCTGGCGCTGATGCTGTCCTGCGGCATCGTCAGCCGCCTTGCGTCGGGCGCGATCTGCGACCGCATCGGCGGCCTGCGCACGCTGCTGCTGGGCTCGGCGCTCCAAGCCATCGCGTTGACCCTCTTCCTTCCTTTCGACGGGCTGGTACCGCTCTACCTGATTTCCGCGCTGTTTGGCCTTTTCCAGGGCGGCATTGTGCCGAGCTACGCGATCATCGTGCGCGAGCACTTTCCCGCTGCCAAGGCCGGTACCTTTGTGGGCGCAGTCATCATGGCCACCATGCTGGGCATGGCCCTGGGTGGCTGGATGTCGGGCAAGGTGTTCGACCTCACCGGCAACTACCAGGCGGCCTTTGTGAACGGCATCGCCTGGAACCTGCTGAACTTTGCCACCGTGTTTTGGCTGCTGCGGCGCACCCGCCGCGCGGCGTAGCATTCAGTGCCAAACCCTCTGGAGGCCACCATGCATCCCAACGCCCAGACCCTGTACCGGTTTTACGCGGCTTTTGCCACCCTCGACACCGACACCATGGCCGCTTGTTACGCGCCCGACGCCCAGTTCGACGACGAGGCCTTTTCGCTGCACGGCCGCGACGCGGTGGCAGGCATGTGGCGGATGCTCTGCACGGCCACGCGCGCCAAGGGGCTGGACGTTTGGAAGCTGGAAGCCAGCGGCATCTCCGCCGATGCAAACAGTGGGCAGGCGCACTGGGAAGCCTGGTACCGCTTTAGCGCCACCGGCCGCTTGGTGCACAACGTGATCGACGGACGGTTTGAGTTCAACGCGGAGGGCCTGATCTCTCGCCACCGCGACCGGTTCAGCTTCTGGGCATGGTCGCGCCAGGCTTTGGGCACACCCGGTCTGCTGCTGGGCTGGAGCGGCTTTCTGCGCAACAAGGTACGCGCCACGGCGGCCAGCAACCTGCGCAAGTTCATGGCAGGCCAGCCATGAGCTGGTTTGACGGCTTTGACGCACGCCGGTTCGAGGTGCCCGGCGCGTCCATTCACGCCCGTGTCGGTGGCAAGGCGGGCGGCCCAGCGCTGCTGCTGTTGCACGGCTTCCCGCAAACCCACGTCCTGTGGCACCGCGTCGCACAGCGGCTGGCCCACGACTTTTTTTTGGTGCTGCCCGATTTACGCGGTTACGGCGACTCGTCCAAACCGCCCGCCCAGCCCGACCATGCCCAACAAAGCAAACGCACCATGGCGGCCGACCTGGTGGCCGTGATGACTGCCTTGGGCATCGACCGCTTTGGCCTGTGTGGCCACGACCGCGGTGGTCGGGTGGCGCACCGGCTGGCGGTGGACCACCCCCAGCGGGTGGACAAGCTCTGCGTGATCGACATCGCCCCCACGCTGGACATGTACGAACGCACCGACATGGCCTTTGCCCGCGCCTACTACCACTGGTTCCATTTGATCCAGCCTCACCCCTTGCCCGAAAACATGATCGGCGGTGCGCCACAGGCTTACCTGCACACCAAGCTCGGGGGTTGGGGCGGCAGCGGCACCGGTTTCATTGAACCGGCCGCGCTGGCCGAATACGAGCGCTGCTTTTGCACACCCGAAGCGATCCACAGCGCCTGCGAAGACTACCGCGCCAGCGCGGTCGTCGACCTGGACCACGACCGCGCCAGCCGGGCCAAGGGCGAAAAAATCGCCTGCGACACCCTGGTCCTGTGGGGGGAACGCGGGGTGGTGAACCGGCTGTTCCAGCCATTGGCGCTGTGGCGGGCGCAGTGTGCAGGTCAGGTCACCGGCCAGGCCATGCCGGCTGGGCACTTCATTCCGGAAGAACTGCCTGAGGCCACCGCCGACGCGCTACGGCGTTTCTTCCAACCCTGACCGGCGCTGTTGCCAGAGCATGCCCCGGCTCTGAGGCGACTCAGGCGCCGTGGCACTTTTTGTATTTCTTGCCACTGCCACACGGACACATGTCGTTGCGGCCCGGGGTGGCTTCTTTGCGCACGGTTTCTTGTTTAGGACCCAACGTGCGCCACAGGTCGCGCAGGTCGTACACCGCCCACAACGCCGCGCCGTAGGCTTCCAGTCGGGCGTCGCTCACGCTGGGGGGGCCGTCTTCGCTGAACATGGACACGCTGGGCACGCCGGTGTCGTCTTCGGTCAGGGCGACGATCGCGCCCAGCGAGCCGTCCAGCCATTCGGCCGCGTCCTTGTCGCGCGGTGTGGCCCAGTCGTCGGTCCAGTTCTCCACCACGTACATGAAACCCAGGGCCCACACCTGCGCGAAGCTGGGCAGCGCCTCGTCGTTCAGCGCCACGCGCTCGTGCTCAGGCAGGGCGGCCATGCCACCACGCACATCCAACACCTCGGGCTGGTAGGCGCGGTCGTCGTCCAGGGTTTCCACGTCGGTATCCAGCGCGGTCGCCACCTCCTGCCAACGGCGGTTCCACAAGCTCATGAAACGCTCGCGCTGGGCGCCGTCGGCGAACGGGTCGGCACCCACGGCTTCGTCGGAGGCCAGCAGCACCGGAAGGTACTCCTCGGGGGGTACGGGGCGGCGGGTGCAGATGAGCGCGGCCATCACGCCCTCACAGAACTCCCACTGCGGGGTTTCGTCGTGGCGGGAGCGCAGGTCATCGAGCAGCGCGTCGAGTTCGTCGAAGTCGGCGGGCTG
>CAZANT010000216.1:0-564 GCA_964486575.1 uncultured Burkholderiaceae bacterium
CCCGTTGCCAGACGTGAGCAGCCACGGCACAAAGGCAGTGGCCACCAACGCCAACACCACCCACAGGGCCGTGGGCACGCTCAGCTTGCGCCGCCAGCCCAACACCAACAGGGCACCGAGCAGCAACACAATGAAAACAAAACGCAGATCGGGTGACGCGGTTTCCACATACACCTGCCCGTTGGGCGCGGCCATGGCCACTGGGCGCCAGAGCGCGTCGCGCAGGGTGTCGGGGATGAAGCGGATGGTCATGCGCCCAACCCCAACAACTGGCGCAGCTGCTGCCAGAAGCCTTCATACATCGGGTAAGTAGGGCTGCCAAATTGGTGCCACAGTTGCCAGCCCCAGGGCGCATAAGCCACCACATAACCCAGCACCGTCATGGCGCTGCCCAGCATTGCACGGCGCAACCGCAGCCGCCAGGGGCCCGGCTGACACAACCACAGCAGCGGCATGAGAATGGCCAGCGGTCCGCTGCTGAGCTTGATGGCCACGGACACCCCCGCCAGAAACCCAGCCAGTATCACCTCATATCGTATCGACACTACGCTGGCCTCCAAGCGC
>CAZANT010000216.1:574-4606 GCA_964486575.1 uncultured Burkholderiaceae bacterium
CCAGACCAGCGGAATGGCCGCCGCCAGGTCGTTTTGGGTGGCGTCCAGCAGAGATAGCAAGACTCCGCTGAGGCAGGCCATGGCCACCGCCAGCATGCGCATCAGCGCGTCAAAAGCCGTCTGACCGGGGATACAAACGCGCGATACCATCCACAACGCGGGCAGCACCAGCGCATTCAGAGTGCCCAGCACCGCACCAGCCCAAAACCCACTCCACCCAAGCACGGCCATTTTGTAGAGCGGCCAATAGGTGTAGGGGTACTGGTAGCTTTGCGACGACGCGGCCCAAAAATCTTGCGCGAGCCGGGACTGTTTGGCGTTCCAACCCAGGTACACATGGTGGTTGAGCGCGTCCCACCCGAGGCTGACCTGCCCCAAACCGAGGGGCACCGCCACGAAAGCCAGCCAACCCAACAGGCACACCAGCACACACTCGGCGCGGGGGTCCATTCCGGCCCGCTCAGCCATGGCGGGCGCTCGCAGACGAACGAATGCCAAAGTGCAGCGCGGCGGCAAACATGGCCCCGGCAGCGGCCTGCACACCCAGGATCATCAACGTCACAGCCGGTATGGCGTAACGCATGGCGTCCAGCGGGTCCAGCGCACCAAAACCGGCGAGCCCCCAGTCCAACACTAGCCGCAGAGACCACACCAGCCCCAAAAGAAACGCCCCGGCACCCGCGAGCAGGCCCAGCTCCACACTCAGGTAGCGCTGGCTGCGGGCCAACCAGGGCGGCACCGGCACAATGCCCGAGAGCACGCCCAACCATTTGGTGAGGAAGGCGAGCTGCACCAGCTGTGCGCCCAGCACCGTGGCTGCGCCCATGTAGAGCTGCGAATGCACCCCCAGGCCCACGCCCAGCAGCTGGACCGGGCCCGACGTCAGCAGCGCCAGGCCCACCGCCCCGGTGCTGGCGAGCAGCAGGCCGGGGTACAGAAACAGCCAGCGCGGGCAAAACAGCAACAGAAAACGCAGGTGGCGCCAGCCGTCGCGCCAGGTGCGCAGGTGCGGCGGGCGGCCCCGGCCGTCGGGCTGCAGGGTGGTGGGCACCTCTGCCAGGCGTAGCCCGGCGAGTGCGGCCTTGGCCACCATTTCACTGGCGAACTCCATGCCCGGCGTGACCAGGCCCAGCCGCAGCACCGCTTCGCGCGAGAAGCCGCGCAAACCACAATGGAAGTCGCGTATCGGCACCCTGAAAAACAGGCGGCCAATGAAGCTCAGCACCGGGTTGCCCAGGTAGCGGTGCAAAAACGGCATGGCACCGGGCGCGATGCCACCCTGGAAGCGGTTGCCCATGACCAGCTCGGCACCGCCGCGCAGCGCGGCCAGGTAGGCATCGAGCCGGGAGAAGTCGTAGCTGTCGTCGGCGTCGCCCATCACCACATAGCGGCAACGGGCATGGGCGATGCCGTTCATCAGCGCGGCGCCGTAGCCGCGCTGGGACGTGTGTACTACACGTGCACCGTGCGCCTCGGCAATTGCCCGAGAGCCGTCAGTGGATCCGTTGTCGGACACCAGCACCTCGCCCGCCACGCCCGCACGAACCAGAAAGGCGCGCGCCTTTTCAATGCACACTGGCAGAGTGGCCGCCTCATTAAGGCAGGGCATCAGGATGGTCAGTTCCACGAATGAATATCAGGAGTGTTGGTGGATTCAGTGCAAAACCAGGGCTGCCAACAAAAAACGCCCCGAAGGGCGTTTCTCAGGCAAGCAAGGGGCGCTTACAGGCCGCGGCAAGAGCCGGGCAAATACTTGGCTTTAATACCGTCAGTAGCGGATGGGCCGCAGACCCACTTGAAAACAGTGGTTTTCCCGGCATTGGTTGCAACGTCATTGTCAAATGGGTTCGTTTCGTCACGATAGGGCGTCAAAGCAATTGACTTGCCATCGATGTCGCCGTCGTTCAAACCTTGAGCAACCACGGTAACAACACCAGCATCATTGGTAGCAACCGAACTGACGTACTTCGAAGGCGCAACAGAGTTCTCGCATCCCCAGTTACCAGCAGTGGGCAGTTTGGAAGCTGATAGCGACTGAATCACTTCAGTGATCGTCGTGCGGCAAGCCGAAGCAGCCAGAACCACTTCCGACACTTTGGCGCGCTTGGTGTAGTCCTGGTAAGCAGGCAGGGCCACGGCGGCCAAAATACCGATGATCGCGACAACGATCATCAATTCGATCAGGGTAAAACCTTTTTGCAGGGTACGCTTCATTGAAAACTCCGGTTGGTAATGAAAAGTTAGGCAAACCATGTTTGCAGAAATCATGCCAAGCTGAGATGACAAACTACACTGCAAAAGACCACTTCCTTGGGGCCTTCGCCACGGGTTACCCCTTATTCAGTGACAATTTTTGTCTGGCTTTTGACCAATTGCGGCTTCAGCCACGGCATGTAGAGGGTACGGAGGTCATGGGCACGCCATTTTGGACTGCCGGCCTGCACTGCCAAGCTGCCACGTTTTTGCCTAGGTCGTCGGGCCCCATGGGACGGGTCAGGGCAGCGTCGGCATACGGCACCATAGTGAGCACTTTGCCATCCAACGCCGGGCTGCCGAACCCAGTGACGGTGGCGGATACCACGCCATTGGCATCGGTCTCAATCTGCCAGACATGACGTGTGCCGGTACCGGGTGCCACCTCGCAGCCCCAATTGTTGGCGCCAGGCAGGCTGCCGGAGGTAGCCCCGTAGCCTTCTGAAATGTGATTGCGGCAGCTTGACATGGCCAACACCACCTCGGCCATGCGGGCGCGTTGGGTGTAGCCTTGATAGGCGGGCAAGGCTACGGCCGCCAGAATGCCAATGATCGCGACGACGATCATCAGCTCGATCAATGTGAAGCCCTTTTGGCGAGAAGCCGGCATGAGAAGCACCTGTAGTTGTAGGGGCTTGATGGTGCCGAGTGGCACGGCAGCCGATGGGCGGATGAAACCGCCAAAACAGGTGTTTTTGGTCGCGTTAGCCGCCGCGGGCGTTCAGGTGGCAGTCAGCTTGGCGTCTTAAACGAGGGCGCGTTACTTGATGCAGACAGCCCGCACCTGCTTCAGATCGGTTTGGCCGAGCAAGATTTTTTCCATGCCGTCCATCTTCAGTGTGCGCATGCCGCGCTCCACAGCGGCGGCAAAAATGGTGCTGACGCGAGCGCGCTCTTGCACCAGGCGTTTGATGGCGTCGTCGGCTACCAACAGTTCGTGCAGGCCCACGCGCCCTTTGTAGCCAGTGTTGCCGCATTTCTCGCAACCCACCGCGCGGTACAAACGCAGCCTGCCGCCCTGTCCATACGTGCTGCGCCAGCCGCTGGCGAGTTTCTCGGCTTCGCCGGCGGCATCGGCCTGCCAGGCGGCGGTGGGGCGCAACTCTTCGGCGTACTCGGCCACAAACAGGCGCAGCTCGTCCGCGTCAGGCTCGTAGGCCTGTTTGCAGTCGCACAGCTTTTTGGCCAGGCGCTGCGCGAGGATGCCAAGCAACGCGTCGGCAAAGTTGAAGGGGTCCATGCCCATGTCCAGCAGTCGCACGATGCTCTCGGGCGCGGAGTTGGTGTGCAGGGTGGAGAAAACCAAGTGCCCTGTGAGGGAGGCTTCCACACCCATGGCCACGGTTTCTTTGTCACGCGACTCGCCCACCAGAATGATGTCGGGGTCGGCGCGCAGGAAGGCACGCATGACCAGCGCAAAGTCGATCCCCGCCTTGCGGTTGACCTGCACCTGGCGCAGCCCACGCTGGGTAATTTCCACGGGGTCTTCGACCGTCCAGATTTTGGTGTCGGGCCGGTTCAGGTGGTTCAGCACCGAGTGCACGGTGGTGGTTTTGCCGGAGCCGGTGGGGCCACAAACGTAAAACAGTCCGTAGGGTTTGTGCACCGTTTCGAGCAGCCGCTGCTTGTTGTGCGCCGTCAGGCCAAGCTTATCGAGCGGAATCGGCTCGCCCGCATTCAAGATGCGCATGACCACGTCTTCCACCCCGCCGGTGGATGGAATGGTGGCCACCCGCAGCTCGATGTCGAGCGGGCCGTATTTCTTGAACTTGATCTTGC
>CAZANT010000217.1:0-4531 GCA_964486575.1 uncultured Burkholderiaceae bacterium
CGATGAACAACTTCACCTTCGGCAACGCGCGCCACCAGTACTACGAGACCATCTCAGGCGGGTCGGGTGCAGGCGGCCTTTTCAACCACGACGGCGCGTTGTCGGGTGGCTTTGCCGGTACCAGCGTTGTGCAGACCCACATGACCAACTCTCGACTGACCGACCCGGAGGTACTGGAGTTCCGCTTCCCTGTAAGGCTGGAGAGCTACACGCTGCGGCCCGGTTCGGGTGGGGCGGGTCGCTGGCACGGCGGCGACGGTGGCGTTCGGCGCATCCGCTTTCTGGAAGCGATGACCGCCGGCATTCTTTCCAACGGCCGGCAACACGGCGCCTTTGGCATGGCCGGCGGCGAGGCCGGTGCCGTCGGCGTGAACCGCGTGCTGCGCGCCAACGGCGAGGTCGAGACACTGGCGCACATTGGCCAGGTGGAGCTTGAGCCGGGTGACCAGTTTGAAATCACCACGCCCGGTGGCGGCGGTTTTGGCCCAGCTGACGGCTAAACCGCCAAGTTTTAAGTTGAATCGGCCTTAAGCCCCTGTGAAATCTTGTTCTTTAGCTATGGTTACGATAGCAATCATCGCTTTCCAGCTGGCTCGGTTTTCATGATCTGCTGCACCTGCTGCAGCACTTTCGCGCCTTCACTGTCTTCCGCCCGCGTCTTGGCATCGCCCTGGGGGTCAGCCACCGGCTGGCCGATCTTGAATCCGGCAAAGCTTTGGCCTTGCACCGTCAGCCCGCCGTTGGAGAGCTTGATGGCGGTGGCTTCCTTCACGCCGCGCACCCGGCCGATGAAGTCGGGCCAACTGCTGAAAGGTGCGGTTTTACGCTCAGCGAGAATCGCCCGCGACAGACTGGGGCCGATGCCCTTGATGCTGTCCAGTTCGGCCACGGTCGCTTTGTTCAGATCTACCGCCGCGAAGCTGCTGGCCACGCACCACAGGGCCGCCGCAGCGATGCCAAATTGAGTTATCCGACGCATGGGTGTGTTCCTTTGAAAATGGCCCTGGAAGCCCAATGGCGACCCAGGAGCGGTCCGTATACTTGGGCGCCATGACTGCCATTGATGATACGAACAAAGCCGCACCGCGGCTTGTGATTTGCATGAAGTGGGGCACCAAGTACGGCCCCGAGTACGTGGATCGCCTCTACGGCATGGTGCGCCGCCACCTTACCGGCCCGCTGCGCTTTGTTTGCCTCACCGACGACGCCACCGGCGTGCGCCCGGAAGTGGAATGCCTGCCGCTGCCCTACTTGGACGTGAAGCAACCGGCTGGTCCCGACCGCGCCTGGAAAAAGCTGACCATCTTCAACGAGAAACTGCATGGCCTGAGTGGCACTGCCTTGTTCCTGGACCTCGACATTGTCATCGTGGACAACATCGATTGTTTCTTTGAGGCGCCGGGCGAGTTCCTCATCATTCACGATTGGAAGCGGCCCTGGCGCATCACCGGCAACTCGTCGGTATACCGGTTTGAACTCCTCAAGCATGGCGACGTGCTGAGCCACTTCGTTGCCAACTTTCCGGATATCCGTCGCCAACACCGCAACGAACAGGCCTACTTGTCTGAGCACATGCACCAACGGGGCCTCATGAGGTATTGGCCCGCGGAGTGGTGTGCTAGCTTCAAGTACCACTGCATCCCCAGCTGGCCTACCAACTTTTGGCGCGAGCCGGTTTTCCCCCCAGCGACCAAGATTGTGGTCTTTCATGGTGAGGTAAATCCGCCTGATGCTCTGCTGGGCCGGCGCAACCGGCGCTTCCGTTTCATCCAGCCGGCGCGTTGGATTTCTCGCTACTGGCAGCCCTGAGCGCAGTTTCGCGCAGAAGCTAGTTCAGAGTTCTTCGACGCGCCGCGGTGGGTAGCTGTCCCAGGCCTGGCAGCCAGGGCAGTGCCAGAAATGCTGCTTGGCCTCAAACCCACAGGCGGCGCAGCGGTAGCGCAGCAACGGTTTGACAGCGTGGGCCAGCGCCCGCTGCACCTGGGGGTGGAACTGAGCGTGTTCCAGCTTCTCCCCCTCAATCCAGCGCGCGGCCGCCACCAGCGAGGGTTCGCGTTCCAGATGGCGGGCATAGCGGTCGCGGGCGGTGTCGGGCGAGCCACCCGCTGTGGCTTCCAGCCGCACGAGCGCGTCCAGCACATCCAGCGACGGGGTCACGTCGTAGCTGGTGGCCAGCAGGGCCAGTGCCGGCGCTTGCAGGTTCGCTTGCTGTCCGAGTTCCGCCAGCAGGTGGGCGGCCAGCGGCAACGCGGTGGGGGTGTGTTCGGCCAGAGCACGCAAAGTGTCGAGTGCGGCATCAGCAGCACCGGAAAGCAGTTGCAGTCGGGCCAGGTCAATGCGTGGTCGGGGTGACAGCGGGGCGGTCTCTACCGCCTGGACCAGCAGGGCCAGTGCGGCATCGGGCTGCTGGCGGCTCTGCAGCGTGTGGGCTTCTTCGCACAGGTAGTGCGCTAGGCGACCGTTGAAAGCGCCTTGCCCCGATTGCTCTAGCTTGGTCGCGATCTCGGCGGCGTGGCGCCAGTCGCGTGAGCGCTCATAGATGGCCAGCAGGGCCAGTCGGGCCTGGGCTTCGAATGGTGTGTCTTCGAGCTTGCGCAGCGCATCTTCCGCGCGATCCAGCAGGCCCGCTTTGAGGAAGTCGAGCGCCAGCGCATGCTGGGCGCGTTCGCGGTCGATCCGGCCGAGGTCACCCCGAGACAGCAGGTGTTCGTGCACCCGCACCGCGCGCTCGTACTCGCCACGGCGGCGGAACAGGTTACCCAAGGCGAAGTGCAGTTCGGAGGTGTCGGGGTCGTTTTGGACCGCCTCGATAAAGGCGTCAATTGCCTGGTCTTGCTGCTCGTTGAGCAGGAAGTTCAGGCCCTTGAAATAGGCCTTGGGTGCTTGACGGTTGTCGATGCGGAGCTGGCGAAAATCAAGGCGGGAAGCCAGCCAACCCAACACAAAGGCAAGCGGCAGCCCAAGCAGGATCCAGCTGAAATCAAAGTCCATACGGCGGCAGTTGGGCTGGGGTGTCGGGCGCCGGTGCGGGGCCGGAGGCAGGGGCGATTTCCGGGCTGCGCACCTTGCGCGCGGCGCGGCGGTGCATCCACCAACGCGGCACCATGCCCAGCACGCCCACAACGACACCGGCAGTGAACGCTGTCAACACCACCAGCACCATGGGCGCGCGCCACTGCGTGCCAAAGAAGAAGTGCAGGACCGTGTCTTGCTGGTTGTTCAGCGCAAAAGCGAACAGGGTAAAAAAAATGGCTGCTTTGAGTACCCACTCAAGCAGCCACATCAGGTGTTTCATGCGGGTCCTTGGTGACCCGATGATTCTATCGATTTGTCTCGCGCGTTTGCGCTTCCATTTCCTCGGTGCGCTGGTCCACTGCTTCGCGCAGGGCCTTGCCCGGCTTGAAATGCGGCACCCGCTTTTCGGGGATGGCCACGCTCTCGCCCGAACGCGGATTGCGCCCGATGCGGGGAGGGCGGTGGTTCACCGAAAAACTGCCAAAGCCCCGGATCTCGATCCGGTGCCCACGCACCAGCGCGTCACCCATCGCGTCAAGAATGGTCTTGATCGCATATTCGGCATCGCGGTGGGTGAGCTGGTTGAATTTGGCAGCCAGCTCTTCGACGAGGTCGGACCGGGTCATCTTTTCCTGGCAAATTGAGGACAGGAAACGCAGGCGGCTGGTCCGCCCCGCGAGCCCTGTCCCACAAGATTACTTGGAATCGTTGTTATCCAACTTGGCACGCAGCAACGCACCGAGGCTGGTCGTACCGGCGTTTTCACGCGACGACTGCTGGCTCAGTGTGGCCATCGCGCCTTGCTCGTCGGCCATGTCTTTGGCCTTGATCGACAGCTGGATGTTGCGCGTCTTGCGGTCGATGTTGACCACCACCGAGGTGACTTCGTCGCCTTCTTTCAGCACGTTGCGCGCGTCTTCCACGCGGTCACGGCTGATTTCGGAGGCGCGCAGGTAACCGATGATGTCTTCACCGAGGTCGATCTCAGCGCCACGCGCGTCCACTGTCTTGACCTTGCCGGTCACGATGGCGCCCTTGTCGTTGATGGTCGAGAAGGTGGTGAAAGGGTCGCTGTCCAGCTGCTTGATGCCCAGGCTGATGCGCTCGCGGTCCACGTCGACGGCCAACACGATGGCTTCGACTTCCTGACCCTTCTTGTAATTGCGCACGGCGGCTTCGCCGGTTTCGTTCCACGACAGGTCAGACAGATGCACCAGACCGTCGATGCCTGCTGCCAGGCCCACGAACACGCCGAAGTCGGTGATCGACTTGATCGGGCCCTTCACGCGGTCGCCGCGCTTGGTTTCCTGTGCAAACTCTTGCCATGGGTTGGCTTTGCACTGCTTCATGCCCAGGCTGATACGGCGCTTGTCTTCGTCGATTTCCAGAACCATGACTTCGACTTCGTCGCCCAGCGTGACCAGCTTGCTGGGGGCGATGTTCTTGTTGGTCCAGTCCATTTCGGAGACGTGCACCAGGCCTTCGATGCCCGGCTCGATCTCGACGAACGCGCCGT
>CAZANT010000218.1:0-4528 GCA_964486575.1 uncultured Burkholderiaceae bacterium
GCTGTGTCAGCGCGACTTCATCGTGAACGTCGGCCTCCACCACCTGCAGCAGCGGCAGCGTTTGCAGGTGCCGGGCGCTGGCGCTGCGGCGGGTGGGGACGGTCACACGCCACTGCAGGCGGGCCAGTTTCTCGGCCACATGGCTGCCGACAAAGCCGCTGCCACCGAGGAGAAGGATGTTTTTCATAGCTCCGATTTTGCGCCGAAGCGGCAGCAGGGGGCTTACAACCGCCCGTTTTATGCCTTTCAGGCTTAAAGCCCAATTTGAATCTTGTGACATTGCTACGAAGTCAATAGCAAAAGACTCCTTGTCACTGGATCACGGCAGGTCGCGATTGACCTCGGGCTGGCTGATGTCGCGCGGGCCGACGGTACCAAGCCGACTTTTGATCGACTGGGGCTGGCCGCTCAGGATGGCGGCGTACAGCGTGGTGTTGGCGAGCACTTTCTTGACGTAGTCGCGGGTCTCAAAGAAGGGCACGTTTTCGGCCCACACGGCGGCTTCGTACACCGGCTCACCGGTCTGGCCGCGCCAGTTGCGCGGCCGACCCGGGCCGGCGTTGTAGGCGGCCGCGGCCAGTGGCATGGAGCCGGCAAAATCGTCCAGCACCAGCTTCAAATAACCGGTGCCGATGGCAATGTTGGTGTCGCGTTCGGTGATCTGGTCGGGGGTGAATCCGGTCAAACCGATCTTCTTCGCCGTCCAGCGTGCGGTGGCGGGCATGACCTGCATCAGCCCCGAGGCGCCCACCACCGAACGCGCGTCGGTGATGAAGCGGCTCTCCTGGCGGATCAGCCCGTACACATACGCAGGGTCGAGGTTGATTTCTCTGGCGCGCTTGACCACCGCGTCACGGTACGGCATGGGAAAGCGCTGGTCGGCGTCAAATTCGTTTTTGGTGCGTTCGCTGGTGTTGATGCAGCGGTCCCAGACCTGGCGGTCACAGGCCAGTTGCGCGGCGGCAAGCAGTTCGCGCTCGCTCATGGCGCCGAGCTGGTTTTTGGCATTGACGAAGTTGGTGTGGTAATTCCATTCGCGCACGCCCTCGCTGCGCAGGCCGATGCCGATGGCGTACAGCGCGCGTTGCAGGCCGGGGTTTTTGAGCGCAGCGGCGCGTTCATCGGCGGTGGGCGGCGCGGGCTTGACCGGCACGCTCACCTTGCGGCCCAGTTCCTCCAGCGCCAGCATTTCGTAGAAGCCACGCACGCCGGCAATCCGTTCAAACAGCACCGTGTACTCGGGCTTGGCGGGTGGAGCGACCACTTCAGAGGATGCGCCTGAGGCCGCGGGTTCCGCCACCGGTGCGGGGGCGGCCAGAACAGCCTGGTAAGCCGCGCGTTTGGAGGGAGGGGTGAGTGCCTGCAGTGCGCGTGCCTTCCAGTAGACCCAGGTGGCTTCGTTGCGGGTGTCGTTGTCCATCGCGTTGATGGCGGCCAGGACCTGCGGCCATTTCGGCGTGCTGCCAGCGCGCAGGGCCGCACGGGCGTACCACGCCAGCATGTCGTCGGTCAGGTCGCTGAGCTTGCCCACGTTGCCGTAGTGCGTTAGCGCGGTCGGGCTGAGCCGGTTGGCCGCCTGCTTGCCAATCACGCCCCAGGCCCAGTTGCGTTCTTCTGCGTTCAGCAACGGACCCCATTTACCGTCCAGCAAGGTGGCGGCCACCTCTGCGTCGCTGGTGGCGACCTTGATCAGCGCCAACAGCACCAGTTCCTTGCGCACCTGGCCGGGTGCGGTGGCCCGCCCCGCGAGGAATTTGACCGGGTTGCTGGCGATCTCGGTCACCTGGGGCACCACCTCGGGCGCCACGATCTCCACCGCATTGCGCGCCGCGCGTGTCCGGCCCTGTTCCATCGACAGCCGCGCCTTGCGCCAGACGTCAATCGGCGCCAGCTTCTTGGCGTCCAGCAGCTCGCTGGCGGCGTGCAGGCAGCCGTCGTCACCATCGCGCTGCAACAGCCACAGGCGCTGCACCTCATCGGCCAGTTGGGGGGTGGCGGCAGGGCCTTTGCGCAAATGCTCGATCAGCAGGTTGTAGCAACGCACCTCGCGGTCATCGTTCATGCGAAAGTTCGGTGCCTCGGCGGCGAACGCGCTCCACTGGCGGCGCTGGCCCAGCAGCAGCAGCCAGTCGTTGCGCATCCGGTCTTCCAAGTAGGTTCCAGCATACCGGGCCATGAAGTCCTGCACCTCGCGCTCGGTTGCCGTTGGCAGCCGGGCCTTGAGTTCCCAATAAGCGGCCCAGACTTCGAGCGGATGGCCTTTGGCCTGGGGCAGCAGGCGGCTGAGCTTGGCCGTGTCGGCGGCCTTGAAGGCGGCCCCCATCTCCAGCAACACATCGTCGCCTTTGACAGGACCTCCTGGCGACTGCGCCCCCACTGAGAAAGCAGCTGCAGCGAGGAGTGTCACAATCAATTTATGCATATGGGTGGATTATGGACAAAGCAGCGATTCGCAAGCAGTTGATCGAGCAACGGTTGAACATGCCGGACCGGCTGGAACGGTCGGCCATGTTGCAGCAGGTGCTGCGCATTTGGCTGGTCGGTCGGCCCGACACCGTGATTGGCGCCTACTGGCCCATCAAGGGCGAGTTCGACCCCTTGCCTGCACTTTACCGCTGGCAGGAAGACGGCGCGCTCGGTGTGGACTTCACCGCCGCGGAAGCAGCCGAGGTGGCCAGCCCCACAGAACAAATGGCCGGAGAATCCATCGCCAGCCGCTCGCCGCTCAAGATTGGCCTGCCGGTGGTCAACAAGCAGCACAAGACCCTGGTTTTCCACGCCTGGTACCCCGGCTGCCCGATGGAAGAAGACGCCTACGGCATCCCCAAACCCAAAGACACCGAGGTGGTGGTGCCAACCCTGCTGTTTGTGCCCTGCGTTGGTTACGGCGCCGGTGGCCACCGGCTGGGCTACGGCGGTGGCTTTTACGACCGCACTTTGGCCACGTTGCAGCCCCGCCCCTTCACGGTGGGCCTGGGCTTCACCCACGGCTTTCTTCCCGAAATGGAGCCCGAGCCGCACGACATGCCTCTGGACGCGATCTTGAACGACAACGGGGTGGTTTGGCCAATATAGCCCCCATGGGCGCTCACTGCGTGTAGCGACTTGCCCCCCGAGGAGGGCGCGTCCTGCTTGGGGCGGCCCGGCGCTGCGGATGGTCCCCCAGCCAGCGCACTAACTGCGCTTCTTCTTCGGCGCACGCGCCAACAATGCAGCTGACAACGCCAGCTGCGCCCACGGTGCCATGGCGTGTGGGGACTCCATGGCCTCATCGGGGGCGCTGTAGTAGTTCATGCTTCTGGCCACCCCCTTGGCAAGGTAGATGAAACGCGCGCATCCCACCGCCGCAAAGGTGCTGCGGCTCGCGTCATTCGCCTTCAACCAGAGCCGCTCACCCTGCCCGAGGTCGGCGATCAGCGCGACTGTCAGGCCGCCGGTGGCAATACCGTACCCGCCAAACATCCGGCGAGCACTGCAGGGGCCGATGGGCGCGAGCAGTTCGCAGCAGTACTGTGCAAAAACGTCGTCAGGGGCGGCGGCGGGTGGCATGGCACGTGGCGGCCCGCGCCGGGTTAGCGCAGTGGGCGGTCCGAACAGTCGTTCAATGCTGTCAGCCGAGGGATGCCGGGCAAGGCCGAGCCGGCTTGCAGCAAAAACATCTCTACTTGGCCCGCGCCGCGCTGTACCAAGCCCAGGGCACTGGCCGCCGCGCGGCTGAGGTCCAGGCTGCGGCCGCCGGTGAAGGGGCCACGGTCGTTCACCCGTACCACCACCGCCCGGCCATTGGCGGGGTTGCGGACTTTGAGTTGGGTGCCGAACGGGAGCGTGGGATGGGCGGCGGTCAGCCCGTTCATGTCGAAGGTTTCGCCGCTGGCGGTGCGCAGGTTGTGAAAGGCCTGCCCGTACCACGAAGCAAGGCCACGTTGCCACTTTTGCCAGACCTGCTCGGTACCGTCGGCCGACAGCGAGATGCTGCACGCGGCTTCCGTTCGTTGTGCAGTCGGGTGGATGCCGCGGTCGCCAGCCTCTGCCGCCGACACGAAGGCCCACAGCAAAAGGGCCAGCATGCCAGTCACAAACGGTCGGGAGGTGGTCTTGTGCATTGCAACAATACTAACCCACCCGTGAAACCCTCTGTGTAACGGCCTTGTAACCGCCCCAGGTTTAATGGATTGTCGACCGTGGCCTCAGACCGACATACCGAGGCGATTGCAGATTTCCAGCGTCGCGGCGCTTTGGTTCATGGTGTAGAAATGCAGCCCGGGCACACCACCATTGCGGAGCTGGTCACACAGGTCGGTCACCACATCAAGGCCAAACGCCTTGATGGAAGCAGTGTCGTCGCCATAACTTTGCAGACGGGTGCGGATCCAGCGCGGGATCTCGGCGCCACAGGCGTCGGAGAAGCGCATCAGCTGGGTGCTGCTGGTGATGGGCATGATGCCGGGCACCACCGGCACGTCCACGCCCAGCTTGTAGGCGTCGTCCACGAAGCGGAAGTAGGCGTCGGTGTTGTAGAAGTACTGGG
>CAZANT010000219.1:0-2485 GCA_964486575.1 uncultured Burkholderiaceae bacterium
AGCGGGTAGCGGTTGAACACCCCCCGCGCAAAACCCACGAGCGAGAGGTCCAGCACATCGCCCTCACTCCATAGATAGTCGGCGATGGTGTCCACCCCATTGGCAGCCAGCGTGCGCTCAAACACAAACCGGTCCGCACCCGCCCCCCCCGCCAACACGTCATTGCCACCGTAACCACGCAGGTAGTCATTGCCCGACCCGGTCTGGATAGCGTCATCACGGCTGGTTCCGTAGAGGAAACTGTTGCGAGCTTGGGCCAGGGCGGTGGGCCTCAAACGATCCATAGCATAACTCCTGGATTAGGTTGGGTTCGGCACGGAGAAATCGGACAGGAAGCCGGTGATCCAGGGCACGCTACCCCCCAGACTGGGTGGGAACAAAGCCTCTGGCGGTATTCTCGGCAAACGCACAGGGGTGCTGATCATCCGCCACTTCGACTAGAAACAATCGGCAAAACCACCGTTGTGAATAGTACTGTCTCGGCCCATCAAGAAAGCCTTGGAGACCCGCATTACGTCCAATGAAAGGCCAGCGCACGACGGACGACAACCTCTTTTACAGCGGGCCTGTTAACGGTAGCGCGTTTTCACACTGCCCCCCCGCAGGGCAGCCGTAGCTCGCCAAACTCAGCACCGAAATCAAATCCGTGCCCAATACGGCACAAGGTGCTTAAGCGGAGCAAAGGATCACGCTACCTATGTTCACATTCGACCTGGTAGGTGCGCTTTGACCGAACTCGGAGCAGAGACGAAAGGTCCGTTGCGGGCTGTGAGCCGCAGACAATAAAAACCCCCGTGCCTCCAAAGAGGCGCAGGGGTCTGCAGCGGGCAAAGAATTGCTTTGGCGGTGTACACCCCATCGCCAAGGTGCACACCGAATACCCATCAAGGAGCGGGCATCACGTCTACAAAACTGTTCTCGCTGATGGCGGGCGTTCCGACCAGAACCACGAACGATGCTGGCAAAGTTTGAGGATCGAAGGTATTGACTCCAAGCAGCGTATGGGTGCCAGAGCTGCTCAACGTGAACACCCCATTCACAGCGTCGTAGTTACCCCGTACGGCTCCCCACTGCCCCAGGGATAACCCATAATTCAACTGGCCGGCCCTCACATCAAGAGTGCCAGCACCGTCCACCCCTTGGAACACAGGGGAACTGAAATCCAGTTGATCGACCCCAGCCACAAAATCGGTGATGACATCCGTACCGATGGGGCCAAAGGTCAAGGTGTCGCCGTCGTCCGCCACACCCACGACAGAACCGGTATCTGCGTAAACAAAAGTTATCGCCAGGTCGGAGGCTTCATCAAACACAAACAGGTCGTTCCCGGCCCCGCCTGTCAAAAGGTCACCGCCTGCGCCGCCCTTCATCGCGTCATTGCCGACACCACCATTCACAGTGTCATTGCCCACCCCACCGATGATCGCAGCGCCCGTTGCAGCAGCGGTGACCATGAAAGCCGCCGTGGTCGTGGAGTCCGACAGGTTCAAGAAGCCCTGGACATTGGTAAAGGTCACCACGTCGGCGGCGGCCAGGGCCGCAGTCGTCACGGTGTCGCCCTGGGTGCTATCGAAGTCCGTCACTGTATCGTTGCCTTCCAGCACAAACACGTCGGCACCAGCACCGCCGGTCAGGCTGTCGGCGCCTGCACCGCCAGCCAGGCTGTCCATGCCACTGCCACCAATCAGCGTGTCGTTGCCCTCCCCGCCCTCCAGGGTATCTGCGCCGCCATTGCCGGCAAGCACGTCGTTACCCGCAAAGCCCAGCAGGCTGTCGTTGCCGCTGCCCCCGGTCAGGCTGTCGGTGGTGGCGGCTTTATCGGCACCAAACACCGTGACAGCGACGGTCGCATCCGATCCATTCACGACGATGCGATCAACGGCCGCATCTCTGACGATACGCATGCCGTTGGCATAAGCTGCATCGCTGGCAGCGCCGAGTGTCACGCTCGCGGTGCCTGTGCCAGCAAAACGCAACGCCTCCATGTTTTGAACGCGGGCAAAGTCTGCCGACAGTAGCGTGGTGTTTGCCTCACCGATCCAGATGACATCCTCATCGGCACCACCATCAATTCGAGCATCCTTCACCAATGCCGTCCGCGACTCATACAGGAAGCTGTCCAGCCCCGCACCGCCACTGAGGTCATCGGCACCGCCCCCCGCAAAAAACTGGTCATTTCCAGCCCCCCCCGGCACGGGATCGGCGCCGTCGCGATCCAGAATCCAGTCGTCCCCGTCATAGCCAAAGATGATGTCAGCACCCGTCGTCCCAGAGATGGTCTCGTTGCCATTGGTCCCCAGGTACACCAAGGAATCCTGCAAGGGTGCCACCACGTCATTCCCGGCGGTGGCTCGCAGCACTGCGGTCGTTACCGATTGCTGGGCAGCCAGGGCAATAGTGCCATCCGTATTACCGGCCAGCGACAAGGGTGTACCGACCGGCGTTCCCGGCGTACCGGAGCCGCTGAGATACAAACCGATCGTTG
>CAZANT010000219.1:2495-4515 GCA_964486575.1 uncultured Burkholderiaceae bacterium
CGATCGACTTGCACCGTCAACTCGTTGGCGCTGCTGACGGCAAAGGACGTGATCACAGGAACCATGGAGGTCACCGGAACCGTGCGTGTGATACCGCCCACAGTCATGGTGATGCTCTGGCCAAATGCCGCACCATCGAGATTTGCCCAAGTCTGAAAATTGTTGCCGCCCCCGTCCAGATCAAGTTGCACGCGTATGGTGCTAGTGTTGCCTGAGATGACGTAGTCCAGCCGGATGATGTTGGACAAAACATCGCGGTTGAAAACACCGCGCGCAAAACTTACCAGCGACAGGTCCAGCACATCGCCCTGCGCGGCTGAAAAGTCGGTGATTGTGTCCACGCCATTGGCAGTCCATGTGCGCTCGAAGACAAAGCGGTCTGCGCCCGTGCCGCCGGTCAGGATGTCGTTACCGCCATAGCCGCGCAGGTAGTCGTTACCAGCGCCCCCGTCCAGGCTGTCTTCGCCGGCAGCGCCGTAGAGGTAGTTGTTGCGGCCGTTGCCCAGAATAGGATTGAAAGTGCTCATTGCTGTACCTATGAGAGATAGGAGCGCCACGCCGTGCAGCCCGTACCTGCAGCACGGCGGTGCCAATGGACTCAATAGTAACGAATGTGCGCGCCATTTTAGTGTCACTTTCGCCCGCTTTGTGCGGTTGCACCACACTGCGGTCGCTGGTTGCGATCCCAATCGGCAAATTTGGGGCGAAACCGGCCAAAGGTGCCTGTCCCACGGTCGTATTCAGCTATATTATTTATAGCAATTTAGACGAAAACCGCGCAATAGGATCGCAACCCTGATGCCCTGCGCGTACCCCGGATAGCCCGCATCCCAGCCAGAACGTTTGCAATTGGCCCGCAACGCGCACGATAGCCCCGGCCGGGGCCCTACCGCGCGCTGCAATGCCTTGGACACAGGGCGGGTCTGGTCGCTGCGCTGCTCCTGGCGCCCGTGGCCGCTGCGGCTTTTGGCGCAGCTGTTCCTGTCCGGCGGCTTTGGGAAGCATGGGTACTTCACACTACTTTTGCACCGCTGCCAACACGTTCCGCAGGCAGCCTGGAAGTAACGGAGCGCTATTTGGCGCCACGCCACACCAAGTCAAGCTATGGCGTGAAGTTGCTGCCTTGACACAGCAAGAGGCACCCGCGCCACCCATGCCAGATGCGAGCACGCGAACACTTGAAGCACCTTGCCGTGCCCGCAATCCACGCCGCCGCCGCCAAGCACACGTGTGTGATGGCCAGATGTTGGACGATACAGGCATGCAGATAAAAAAATCCCCCGATCCTTGTCAAAGAGCGGGGGATTTGGATACCTCCATCCACCCCTTACGCTTTATCGCCAGGGGTGGATGTCAGCGCGGAACTAACCAATGAGGCCGAAGTCCGCCTCGCTGATCAACCCGGCCTCAAAAACACCGGTCAAGACAATGACGCTATCTGTATCGGAATTGAACGCCTTGCTACTGTTCTGGTCGATCACAACCCAGGCGTTACCGGAGTTGTTCGCGTTGTGCGCCACAAACGCGCCGACACCTGGAAGAGTTGTAAAAAATTCGTTGGCAGCTTCGATGAATTCCGCGTAGTCGGCATAGCCAGACCCGTCAGCCTCGAAATAGTGATCCAACCCATCCACGATGTTGATGGTGTCCACCCCAGTGGCGAAGTCCTCGATCACGTCTGCGCCGGCAAGTGTTGGGGCATCGGAACTCCCGGAACCAAAAACAAACGTGTCGGCGCCCAAGCCACCGGTCAGGATATCGTTACCCCCACCGCCAGTCAGGCTATCGTCACCATCATTACCCGTGAGCGTATCGCTAACAGTCCCGCCCGTGAGCGTGTCGCCCCATTTCGACCCCGTGATGCTGGAACCCGACGTGTTGCCCGATGCCGTCACGGTGAAGCCATCAAGCACAATGCCAGAGGCCAAAGTGAGGTCAGCGTTCACGCCGTCTTCCAAGGTGAGAATCGCCGTTCCGCTGTTGGATGTGCTAGCGGTAGCCGTGAAATCGGCCGTGACCG
>CAZANT010000220.1:0-4497 GCA_964486575.1 uncultured Burkholderiaceae bacterium
TCGTAGGGCTCGATGTGGATGTCGCTGGCGCCGTCGCGCGCGGCCTGCGTCAGCAAGGCATTCAGCATGCGAATGATGGGGGCGTCGTCGGCCGATTCCAGCAAGTCTTCCACCGCCGGCAGGTCTTGCATCATGCGTGAGAGGTCGGCGTCGTTTTCCACTTCGCTGACCACCGTCGCGGCGCTCGACTCGCCTTGCGAATACGCCACGCTGATGCGCTGTACTAGCACGTCATTCGGTAGCGTTTCTACCGTGCGAATATTGAACTTGCGCATCACCTCACCCAGTGCACCCGGCGACGTAACGTCGCAGCGGCACAGGTTCAGGTCTTTGCCGTCGTCAAGCAACAGCAGTTTGTGGGTACGCGCAAAAGCGTACGGTAGCGGGTAGCGCACAACAGCCCCTTGCTTACTGCTTGTCCGGCACCGGCAGGATTCTCGACGACGGCCGCAGGGCCGGCAGCAATGCCGATTCGTTGATTTGCATCACCGCACTGGGCTTGGGCTGGGCTTCAATTTCCTTGCGGCGCAGGAAGTCGTAGCGGTCGAGCGACAAGCGCTCGGTGGACTCACCGTCACGCACCACCACCGGCCGCAGGAACATCATCAGGTTGGTCTTGGAGCGGGTACGGTTCTGGTTTTTGAACAGGTTGCCCAGATACGGAATGTTGCCCAGCACTGGCACCTGTTGCTGCGAGCCTGAGAATGTGTCAGTCAGCAGGCCGCCGAGCACCACAATCGAACCATCGTCGACCACGACATTGGATTCAATAGATCGCTTGTTGGTGATCAAGCCAGTCAATGTGTTCACGGACGCAGGATCGACGTTGGACACCTCCTGGAAGATCTGCATCTTGATTGTGCCGTCTTCGCTGATCTGCGGCTTTACCCGCAGCGTGAGACCGACGTCTTTGCGTTCGACCGTCTGGAACGGATTGACCGCGCCACCGGTGCCGCCGGTGTTGGTGAAGGAGCCGGACACGAAGGGCACGTTTTGGCCGATCACGATCTTGGCTTCCTCGTTGTCCAGCGTGAGCAAGTTGGGTGTGGACAAAATGTTGCCGCTGCCAGACGACTCCAAGAAGCTGGCCAGCGCGTTCAATACATAAGAGCCGTTCGACTGCCGCGAGGCGATGCCGAGGTTCAGGCCCTGGCCCAGCGTGGGCAAGTTGCCACTCGCCGCCGAAGTCTGCACACCGATGATGTTGGCGGTGGAGCCACCGCTGAAGTTGCTACCCACCGCAGCCAGGGTCGACGCGCCGCGGCTGCCCAACAAGGTTTGCAGCTGGACACCAAACTGGGCCGCCTTGTCGGTGTTTACTTCCACAATCAGGCTCTCCAGGAACACCTGTGCACGTCGACCATCCAGGCGATCAATCACCGCGCGAATTTGCCGGTATTGGGGCTCGCTGGCTGTGATGATGAGCGCGTTGATGGACGGATCGGCCTGGATTTGCCCACCGGTAGACGGCTGCGCTCCGCCGCCCGAGAACGAGCCGCCGCCGGACGACGAGGAACTTCCACCCAATCCACCGGAACTGCTGCCGAGCCCACCCAAGCCACCACCCGCTGCACCGAGCGCATTCAGAGCGCCGGCAGCACTGCCGGTGGCTGGCAACGCGGATGCGGTGGGTGTTGTCGACACCGAAACAGCACCTGAGCTTTGCCCGCTGAGGGTGGCACGCAGAATGGCGGCCATTTTGGTGGCGTCGGCATTCTTCAAATACACCACGTACACGTTGCCGGTGGGGCTGGACGACGTGGGCTGGTCCAGCTTGGCCACCAACGTGCGCACCAAACCCACCCGCGCCGGGTTCGCGGCCCGCACGATCAGCGCGTTGCTGCGGGTCTCCGGCACGATGGTGGTGCGGAATGAACCGTCGACCTGCCCTTGCCCGGCGCCACCGCCACTGGAATCCATCAAACGCAAAACCAGTGGCGCGATGTCCGATGCGATCGCGTAGCGCAGGGGAATGATCTCGAGGTCGGTGCCGTTGGCCACGTCCATCGAAGCGATGATGCGCCCCATGCGCTGTAGGTTCTCGGCGTAATCGGTGATGACCAGCGAATTGTTCCCGGGGTTGACGTTGATGGTGTTGTTCGGACTGATCAGGGGCCGGAGGATAGGCACCAGGTTGTTGGCATTCTCGAAATTGAGCTTAAAGATCTGTGTCGCAATCTGGTTGCCGGCCAAGCGCGGGCCGAGTTCCACCGGTCCGGCGTTCACCGCGCCGCCCTGCACTTTGGCATCGGCTTCGGGCACCACCTTGTACAAACCAGAGCTCTCCACCATGGTGAAACCTTGCAGCCGCAAAGCCGCCAAGAACTGGTTGAATGCCACCTGGGGTGACACCGGGCGGTCGCTTGACAGGTTGACAGTTCCTTTGACACGTGGGTCGACCACCACGTTGCGGCCTGTGATGGTGGCGATGGTGCGTGCCACCGCCTCAATGTCGGCATTGGCAAAGTCAAGGGTCACCTGCTCACTGGCCCGCGACTTGGCTGCGGCCTTGGCTGGCGCGGCTTTGGCGGGTGCCGATGCAGCGGCCGGGCGGGGATCGGTTTGGGCTTGCAGCAGCCAAGGCAAGCAAAGCACGGCCACAAAGGCGACCCGGACAGTGTGCAAAGGATATGTTTTCATGAGATCAGCCCACGGTAATGACGGAGCGCGCACCGCTTCTGCGCCCGATGATATTGAGTAAATTGTCCAGCGCAGCTTCTCGCCCTTCCACCGCAACGGCCTCGCCCGAAAAACGGAGTCTCGAACCAACCCACTGGCCTTGTCCAGTCAGTATGAGATTGCCGCTGACTGTCTTCAGACTCAGGCTCGGGGTTTGGCCCGGACCAGGCGCCGCCAGTTCCAGCAGGTAACTGCCCAGTGGGCGCAGCGTAGACAAACGGGAGGCCACGTCGGTTGCCTCCATCCGCACCGAGCCGGTGGCCTGCACCTGCCCAGCATCCCACACAAGCGTCAGGCCAGTGGAACCCATGTCCATGCTGCCCTGCAATTGGACTGTGTTCCAAGGGGTACCCAGCCCCGCCAGCAGCCCCAAAGGCCAACGCAACTGCAAGGCCCCCACCTGCACTGCCGCCCCATTCCAGCGTGGGCTCGCTGCGATCTGTACCGGAGCCAGGCTGCAGCAACTGGCCTTCAATTCGAGCCACGCCCCGGAAAAGCTGGGGCGCAGGCGCCAGTCCACCCGCCCTGGCAACGCGGCCACATCGCGACTTCCTTCGCCCCCCGTGACCAACAGACGGGCCGAACCGGTCCAGACCGTGCCACGAGCGTCTTCCAACACCAGCCGCTGCTGTGCAGCCCGGTTGACAACACCCGTCAGCCAGTGCGCAGGCATCCAAAACAGCACCGCCAGCAGGCCGCCTGTCACCGCCCCAACCCAAGCCAGACGACGCGAACGCGACCCGGCAGGTGCGGCGGCAGAAAGGGGGCGCGTACGGTTCACAGGCATGGTTCAGCTTACTTCTGCGGCAGGTTGACCACCAGCTGGCCATTCCAGCCAGCGTCCGTGCGGGTGAGTTTGGCCTCTGCAGGCAACAGTCGACCCGTACTTCGCAGGGCAGTGAGCCATGCCGTGAGCGACTCGGGAGGCGTATTCCTCAAGGTCACCGTGGCGCGGTCACCCGACACCGACATTTGGGCTGTGGCAGCCAAGGTCTGTTTGACCGAGTTGTCGAGGAACTTCAGCGCGTCGTCAGCTCCTGGCTTGGGCTGGGCCTTGGCACTTTGCGCTTGGACCGCCAGGTTCCGTACCAGGTCCAGCTGCTGGTCGAGCTTTTGGTGGTCGGCGGGCGCAAACCGAAGCACTTTGAGCGATGGACCAATCGTCAGCACCGACAACAGCGCCACCGCCACAGCGGCCGACACCAGGATACCCAGCGTGCGGGTTTGGGCTGGGATGGCCTGCCACCAGTCTGGCAGCTGCAGGTCAGAAAAACGGCTCACGGGCGGCCCTTGGTTGGGTTAAACGTAATTACCAACCCGTCGGCTTGGCTGGACATCTGGTAGCCCACCTCACGCAAGCGGGTGTCCATGCTCTGCAGTTCACCCGGGGTGATGGCGATTCCTTTGAGTTTGACCTCGCCCGGCTTGAATTCCAACGCGTTGGGGCTGCGTTCACTCGGCAACACCGCCGCGGCATAGGACAGCATCACCTCCAGGTCGCGGTATGTCACCTGCCCCACCGCCTGTTGCAGGGCCGACACATCGCGCGTCATCTGGGCCGCCGGGTCCAGCACCACTTGGGCCTGAGGAAAGGTGGTGAGGTAGATCTTGCGCACTTCAGCCCGCTTGGCATTCAGCGCGGAGGTTTCGCTCCAGGCCAGGCCATTGATCGCCACCAGTTGCACCACAAACAGGACGCCCAGGCCCCAGCGCAGGGCGCGCCACTGAGGTGCCAGTGCAAACAACTGCCAACCGTGAAGCAGGCGCTGACCAGTGCCCTTGCGTCCAGCCGTGGCCAGTTCAAATTGCGCGAGGTTC
>CAZANT010000221.1:0-4486 GCA_964486575.1 uncultured Burkholderiaceae bacterium
TACGATTTGGATGGCTATGCCTCAGGTTCAGGAACTGGCTTATTCCGAGTTTCAGTCCGGAAATCCACAATACTGGACTGCGCCCACTGCGCTGATTGATTCTGTGCCCGTCACCCAGACCACCGATCTGATCAGCGATCTCGGTATAGCGTTCGCCATCGGTAACAACCAAAACTACACGTCGGTATATCGCTTTTCTTATGACGGCGAGCAATACTTGTACTGGGATGCGAGTGGCGATGGCTTTCAGGGCGCAGAAAACCCGACCGACGTAGTGGTGAGAATCACCGGTGCTGTCGGTTTGGATGCAAACGATATTCTTTTGTTTGGCCCAATCTGATTTGAGCCTGTGTCTGGGCTGCATGCCCTTGTCGGGCGTGCCCTCCATGTGTTGTGGCTGATGCCCCAGTCCTTCTGTAGGGCTGGGGCCTTTTTTTTGACTTTCGGGCCCCCTGTCCAGGGTGACGTCGATTTTCGGACCCTGGTGATTTTTCTCAATGAACAAACTTGATGCTCTGGATGACCGGGTATGGGCGGCTTGGCGGCGCAAGGGTCTTGCAGGGGCGCTGGCTGTGCTGCGCTGGGCCCCTGCGGTTGCAGTGCCGCCCTCTGCCTCGGCGCTGGCAGCCTTGCGCCGTCTGGCGGTGCGCTTGCGCAAGCCGCACCCTGATGCTGCGCTGGAGGTTTTGGAGCGTTTGGTGGCGTGCGCGCCCGACGATGTGGCTGCGTGGGCGCTGGCAGCTACGCTGTACCACCATCGTGGCAACCCCGAAAAGATGCGGCGGGCAGCCACGCATGTGTTTGAGCACCCCAGTGCAACACCTGAGCAGCGCCTGCATGCGCTTGGTTTGCTGGGGCAGGTGTCGTCGGTAGATGCCAGCATGCTTGAAGCGGCCAAGGGGTTCTTTGACGCAGCAGGGCGACCTTTGGAGAGGGTGGATGCGCTACTGGGCATGGCGTTACGGGCTGCGGATTGGGATTTGGCGGATGCACTGATTGCCCAGCTGCGCCGGGCGCGTGCGCTGGGTGAGCCGCAGGCCCTGCGTGGCAGTGCGCGTACCCACCTGCTTTGGTGTGATGACGAGGCGGACAATTTGGCGGTGGTGGCCCACCATACGGCGCAAATGGCGGTGCAGGTGGCCGCACAAAGCCCCAGGCCGTTGCCGCTGGCCGGGCGGCGGGTGCGGGTCGGGTATCTATCCAGTGACTTCCGTGAGCACCCTACGTCGCGCCTGCTTTTGGGCTTGCTGCGGCACCACGATACGCGGCAGTTCGATGTGCATCTTTACTGCAGTGGGTGGGACGATGGCTCGGCCTTGCGAAAAGCGCTTGTTGCCGGGGTGGAGCATTTTGTTCCGCTGCAGGGGCTGAGTGATGCGCAAGCGGCGCAGCGCATGCGTGCAGATGGCATTGATGTGCTGGTGGAGCTCAATGGGCCCACGCATGGAACGCGTATGGGCATATTGGCCCACAGGCCAGCGCCAGTGCAAATCGAATATCTGGGGTGGCCGGGCAGTGTGGGGGGAGGATTAGCAGACTATGTGGTGGCAGATGCCTACACCGTTGCGCCAGAGCGTGGCGCGCTCTACCCTGAAAAGCTGATTCGTTTGCATCGCGTCTACCAGATCAACGACTATGCTGCCGCAAGCAAGCCGGTACCACCTTCTCGCGTGTCGTTTAACTTGCCCGAAGGGCAGCCTGTGCTGGGCAGCTTTAACCAGGTTAACAAGTTGCGCAACGAGGTGTGGCAGGTATGGATGGAAATCATGCGCGCTGTGCCAGATGCTGTGTTGTGGATGCTGGACCCTGGCGGTGTGGCTCAACGCCACATCAGGGCTGCGGCTGGGCGTGAGGGCGTTGCACCTGAACGCGTGATATTTGCACGGCCTTGCAGCCAGGCACGGCATCTTGCGCGTTTGCAGCATTGCGATTTGATGCTTGACCCGTGGCCCTACGGGGGGCATACGTCGACCAGCGACGCATTACACGCAGGCGTGCCTGTAGTGGCCTTGGAAGGGCGCAACTTTGCAGGCCGCGTCAGTGGCGCTTTGCTGCGCGCAGCTGGCCTGGACGCTTTGGTGCAACCCGATACGCGCCAGTACGTTGACCGGGCGGTGCAAGTCTTGACAGACCCCGGCCTGCGCGCTGACCTGCGGCAGTTTTTGCATGATGTGGTCCCGCGGTCTGATGTTTTCAATGCGCGTGACAAGACCCGCCAGCTTGAGGCCGCGATGCGCTACGCACTGGAGTTGGTCTTGGCAGGTGAACCACCCGAGACGATTGACATCGAGCCTCGCCAGCCTAGGCTCCAGCCGGTGTTCCCCTGGCCTTCGTCGCGATAGAGTTCGTCTGCCGTGCTGAACGGAACAAAGACCTGAGTCAGGCTCGCAACGGGGCCATGGATCGTATGTTGCGGTAGCAAAACGCAAAACAATAAACGCGCCAAAATCGGTGTCCATCTATGACCAAAAAAAATCCTCGCGGTATTGCGGCGTTAATCGGTTCGCACACGAAAACGTACCGTGGCATGGCGCATGATGTGGATGCCGTGGCTGTGTGGCTGGCCGGGCAGTGGAAGGGTGATTGGCGCCATGTGGGGGTGTGTATGCACCACCGGTATTGGCACTGGGTGGTGAATTTGGCACTGCTGCGTTTAGGGGTTGCCGCCGCGTCGGTGATGGACCCGGAGCGCACCCGCAATGTTGTTTCATGGGATGTGTGGTTGACGGATACCCCGCTCACCATGGCTGAGCCAGTCATTGCCCTCGATTCGTCCGTTTTGGAGGCCCTGGTGGGGTCTTCGCAGGCTGAGCCGAGTCAGTTTGTGGAGTCCGATGGAGGGCTGCATCTCAAAATTCATCCCAGCGCTGAGCGAATGTTGCTGACATCGGGTACGACCGGGCAACCCCATGTTGTACGCATACCTGCGGTTGATCTTGCTGCTCGGTTAGAGGCTGCAATGGTGCAGTACGAGGGAGCGATCACGTCGGCAACGCGTTTGCTGGGGCTGATGGGGATCGACACCTTGGGCGGGTTCTTCATCACATTGGTGACCTGGATGAAGGGTGGAACTGTGCTCTTTGGGGTTCCATCCGGCAGCGGGTCGGGGCAGGTGCAAGTGCCCTACCTCGCGAGCAATCTGTTGTCGCTGTCCCCGGCCAGTTTGCTCGACTTGGTTAATAGGTCGAACGAGGCGTGGCCTGGGCGTGAGAGCCGTGTGATTCGCGTTGGTGGATCAAGGCTACACCCGCGGGTGCGCGATGAAGCGTTGCGAAAGCTTGGCGGTCAAGTGATCAGCACCTATGGCGCTACCGAAACAGGGCTTGTGGCCACCTGCGACGCGATGGCCTTGGATCGAGCCCCAGGAATCGCGGGGAAGGTCTATCCCAATGTCCAGGTACAAGTGGTGGATGAGCGTGACAACCCCTTGCCTGCTGGTGTACAGGGGCGGATTCGGTGCCGTGCGCCTGGGATGGCTCGCGGCTATCACGGTGGCGAGCCCGGTAGTGCTTTCGTCGATGGTTGGTTTTATCCAGGTGATGTGGGCACCTTGACGGATGATGGGTGGCTCGCCATTACCGGTCGCAATGATGATTTGCTCAATTTGGGCGGACATAAGTTGTCTGCTGTCGATCTCGAGTCAATGATTCAAAATGAGCCGGGTGTTCTGGATGTGTGTGTTGTGTCGGTTGATGTTGCCGGGGCTGATCGTGTTGCTGTTGCGCTCGTTTTGGGGGCAAGTGCGAATCCAGACGCGATCAGCGCGGTGGTGACGGCACGGCTGCCTTGGGGAGTTCCTTTCGTGCTCGCTCGAATGCCCGCTTTGCCCCGTAACGCTATGGGAAAATTGGAGCGTGGCGCGGTCGTAAAGCAGGTGCGTCCAGCTCTGGAGCGTGGGGTCAATCAAGCTCAAAGACCCTGACGTGTAAGCCTACTTTTTGGCAAGCGCTTGAAATGGCGTTTGGATTGACTTCAAAACAACCAGGCTATGCCCAAAGCTTTGATCGTTTTACTTAGCCCTGGTTGGCTGGGCGCAGTAAGACTGCCCCGCGCTTTGCATCGCTCAGGTTGGCAGGTAGCCTCACTGTGCCCCCCGGGTAATCTGTTGATGAAAAGCCGCTTTGCGGGCCGGGTTACTGTTGCGGAGTCGAGTCACGTTTTGTGGGGGCGGTTGCTGAGTGCCATTGAAGCGGAAAGGCCTGACGTTCTCATTCCCGGATGTGAGTCCGCGGTTCGCTTCTTTCAGGTGATTGCGGCCTCTGCGAAGCAAATGGTGCCAGCTTCGAATGTGACACCTGCGCTGTCTCTGGTGCGTGAGGCGCTGGGCCACGAGGCGTATCACAACAGCACGCTTAGTAAAACGGCCATGCACAAGGTGGCCCTTGAGTTGGGGCTTGCTGTGCCGCCTCAGCGGCCGGTAGATACGGCGCATGATGTTTTGGCTGCCGCCGATGCTTTGGGGTATCCGCTGGTGCTAAAGGGAGAG
>CAZANT010000222.1:0-4474 GCA_964486575.1 uncultured Burkholderiaceae bacterium
GGCACCGGGCTACTACGCCAGCCAGGACATCCGTACCCCGGTGCGCATCGCGGTGGTTGTGCTGGTGATTACTCAACTGCTGAACATTGGTTTGGTACCCGTTTTTCAGCATGCCGGCCTGGCACTGGCGATCGGTTTGGGCGCGGTCATCAACGCCGTCTGGTTGCTGGTGGGGCTGATGCGCCGCGGCAGCTACAAGCCTTTGGCGGGCTGGGGACGATTTACCTTGCAGGTGGTGGCGGCAAGCGCACTGCTGGCCGTGTTTCTGCTGTGGTTTGGGGGAAGACAGGACTGGCCCGAACTGCGCAGCCAGTTGTTGCAGCGCATTGCATTGCTGGCCCTCGCATTAATCGGTGGTGCCGCGATCTATTTGGGGTCGCTCTGGGCGGCAGGCCTGCGATTCCGTCAGTTGTTGCGACGCTGAGACCCTGACCCATTGGCTTGACTGCCGTGGGCCGCTCCATTACAAAGAACCATGCATTTCAGCTTCACGGCACCGACCCCCCTTGAGTACTTCGCGTCGCTCGTTCAAAGCGACGAAGACTTTCCTTTGCTGGAGGCGGCCGCCAGTCTGGCGCAGGACGAATACCCGGAGTTGGATGTTCAGCAGGTGCTGGGAGATGTGGACCAGCTGCTGGCACGGCTCAAACGCCGCATCCCGGCCGATGCCACCGCCCTGCCCAGGCTGCGCGCTCTGAACCATTTTTTCTTTCGCGACCTGAGCTTTGGTGGCAACGTCAACGACTACTACGACCCCGACAACAGCTACCTGAACGCGGTCCTGCGCACCCGCCGCGGCATTCCCATCTCGCTGGCGGTGTTGTGGATGGAGCTGGCGCAGGGCCTGGGACTGAACGCCCGGGGCGTTGGCTTCCCGGGTCATTTCATGCTCAAGGTCAACCTGCCCAAGGGCCAGGTGGTGATTGACCCGTTCACCGGCCAGTCCCTCAGCAGGGAAGAGCTGGCCGAACGGCTGGAGCCTTACAAGCGCCGCAGCGGCCTGGTAGACGAGTTCGATGTGCCGATGGGACTCTACCTGCAGTCGGCCACGCCGCGCGACATCATTGCCCGCATGTTGCGCAACCTGAAGGAAGTGCACAAGACGCAGGAAGACTGGCAGCGGCTGATTGCGGTGCAAAACCGACTGATCGTGCTGCTGCCCGAAGCGTGGTCCGAATACCGAGACCGCGGCCTCGCTTGCGCGGAGCAGGGGCACACCGTCCGCGCAGTCGACGACCTGGAGACCTACCTGCGCCACGTGGAAGAAGCGCTCGACCTCGACGCCATTGCCGAGCGCGTGGCCGAACTGCGCCGCGAATTGAACTGAGCCTGTGCAAAAATACGCAACTTTGTGACAGACGCAACCGTCTGTGCAGTGGGAGACAGGCGAGGCACGATGGTCGAGATCAGACATACCCATGAGTTCAAGCTGTGGCTGGTGCACCAGCGCGGCAAACGTGCGCGCGGGCTGGTGCTGGCCCATGTGGATCGGCTCCAACTCGGCCTGCCCAGCGATGTGCATGAGGTCAAACCCGAGCTGTTTGAAATGCGCATTGAGCAAGGCTTGGGCTACCGCCTTTACTTCGTTTACCTGGACCCCACCACCATTGTGTTGCTCGCCGCAGGCGACACCCGCACCCAAGACCGCGACATCCAGCTGGCCAGCAAACTGGCCATCAACATCTGAGCCACTGAGGGGCCGCCATGTCCAAGACCGCCTGCATCCCGTTCGACCCGGCCGAGTTCATCGATGCCGAGGACGACGTGGTCGCCTACCTGAATGCTGTCATTGAAGATGGCGACCCGAGCCTGCTGGTGAATGCACTGGGCGTTATCGCGCGCGTGCGGCGCGTCAACCAAAAGCCAGGTACGGCCGGTGCGGTGGACCTGGCGGTGGTGGACCGCGCCCTGGCAGGCGCCGGGGCCGGCCATGTGGCTTTGGGCGATGCCTTGGCCGCCATCAAGGCACTCGGTGTCAAGTTGCAGGTGGCGCGCTACTGAGCCACATCGTGCTTGTCAGACAACACCGTGTCTGTCTGTAAGCGTGGTTGACCCGGGGCTTTGCTTGGCGTACCTTTGGTGTGTGGTGTGCATGGCACGCTGCTTAACCAACCTCAAAGAGACACACCATGAACACATTTAAACGCGCCGTCGCCTCCACCATGATCGTGTGCATGACCGTTATCGGCATGCCGCTGACCGCTCAGGCCAGCATCGTTCCGACCGACGAAGCCATTACCACCGTTCAGGCGTCGGCCAACCGCGACAAGGTCGAGGCCTTCCTGGCGCGTGCCGATGTGCGTGACGCCATGGTTTCTCAAGGCCTGGATACCGACAACGCCAGCGCACGTGTGCGCGCCATGTCCGACGCCGAAGTCGCCCAGCTGGCCGACAAGGTAGACAGCGCCCCTGCCGGTGCGGGCGTGCTTGGCATCATTTTCACCATCTTCATCGTGCTGCTGGTGACCGACATCCTGGGTCTGACCAAGGTGTTCCCGTTCACCCGCTCGGTGCGATGACCCTCGGGAAACCGTCCTGGTCCGCGCCTGCACCCGCAAGCGCTCGCAGATTCCCCGCCCTGGCGGGGTTTTTCGTTTTTGCGTGGCTCAGCCTTGCCGGCTGTGCCACGCCCCAGCTCACGGCCATGAGAGGCGCCTGGCCGGCCGATGTGCCAGGTCAGGCCCAGCTCAGCCAGGTACCATTTTTTGCGCAGGCCGACTACCAGTGCGGCCCGGCCGCGCTGGCCATGGTGGCGCAGTCGGCAGGCGTGTCGGTCACGCCCGAGCAGCTGGTGGAACAGGTGTACCTGCCTGGACGCCACGGCTCGCTGCAGCCCGAGATGCTGGCCGCCACGCGCCGCCAGGGGCTGGTGGCCTATCCGCTTGCGCCAGAACTGAACGCGCTCCTGCGCGAGCTGGCGGCTGGCAACCCGGTGTTGGTGTTCCAGAACCTGAGCTTGCCAATCTACCCACTCTGGCACTACGCGGTGGCGATTGGTTACGACCGTGATCGCAGCGAACTGGTGCTGCACTCCGGCACCACCGAGCGGCTGACCATGTCGCTTGCCACCTTTGAGCGAACCTGGGCGCGTGGCGGTCGCTGGGCAATGCTGGCTCTGCCCACCGACCGCTTACCGGCCACAGCCACACCTGATGCTTATGCCAGCGCTGTGGCCACACTG
This sequence comes from uncultured Burkholderiaceae bacterium, assembly GCA_964486575.1. Classification (GTDB taxonomy): domain Bacteria; phylum Pseudomonadota; class Gammaproteobacteria; order Burkholderiales; family Burkholderiaceae_C; genus PCRC01. Next base: position 3,182 of record CAZANT010000222.1, read on the forward strand.
GAGCGCACCCACCCGGACGCCGCTCATGCCGCGTACGCCACCGCCCTGAAGACCTGGCCGCAGCAGCGTGCCTTGTTGCTGGGCAGCGGCAACACCGCGTACGCGCTGGGGCAGCGTAATCAGGCGGCCCAAGCGTACGAGGCCGCCGCCAAGGCCGACCCCACCTTCGCAGATGCGTGGAACAACCTGGCGCAGGTGCGGCTGGAACTGGGCCAACAGGTGCAGGCCTCTGAAGCAATTGCCCGCGCGGTGGCCCTGGGCGGCCCCAGAGAGGCCCGCTACCGCGAGTTACAGAAGAAAATCAATGGAACCGATGCCAAGCCTTAGTGGATTCAGGGCTCGTAGCTAGATTTTCAATAGCTAACGGTTCGCGCAGTGCAGGGCGCTGAGCGGCCCCGCCGCCTCAGTGCACCTCCACCGGCGCGCCAGCGCCGCGCTCGGCAATGCGGCCAATGGTGTAGACCTGTTCACCGGCCGCGCGCAGGGTGGCCGCTGTGGCCTCGGCCGCTTCCGCAGAGACCACCACCACCATACCGATGCCGTTGTTGAAGGTGCGGTTCATCTCAAAGTCGTCGATGCCAGCGGTGGCTTGCAGCCAGGCGAACAACTCGGTCTGAGGCCAACTGCCTTTGGTCAGGTGGGCTGCGGTGCCGTCCGGTAAAACGCGGGGAATGTTTTCCAGCAAGCCGCCGCCCGTGATGTGGGCCAGCGCCTTAATGCCTCCGGCTGTTTCGGAATCCGGGTGGGCGGCCAGCGCGGCGAGTACGTTCTTGACATAAAGCCGGGTCGGTTTCATCACCGCTTCTTTGAACGGTACGCCATCGAGAGTGGCTGGCAGTCGGCCCGCCGCACGCTCGATGCATTTGCGTACCAGGCTGAAGCCATTGGAATGCACGCCGTGCGAGGCCAGACCCAGCACCACGTCGCCTGGCTTCACGGCTGCGCCGGTAAGGATCTTCGACTTTTCCACTGCGCCCACCGCAAAGCCAGCCAGATCGTATTCGCCTGCTGGGTACATGCCTGGCATCTCCGCGGTTTCGCCGCCAATCAGCGCGCAGCCACTCAGCTCGCAGCCTTTAGCAATCCCGCCCACCACGGCCGCGGCGGTATCCACGTCAAGCTTTCCGCAAGCGAAGTAGTCCAGGAAAAACAGGGGTTCTGCACCCTGCACCAGCACATCGTTCACACTCATGGCCACCAGGTCGATGCCCACGGTGTCGTGCATCTGCCACTCAAAAGCCAGCTTGAGCTTGGTGCCCACGCCGTCGGTGCCGCTCACCAGCACCGGCTCCT
>CAZANT010000223.1:0-4444 GCA_964486575.1 uncultured Burkholderiaceae bacterium
AGATTTGGGCGAGGACTTCGGTCTGGCCTTTGACAACCCGCTCAATGCGGTTTTCCAGGTGGATGGGCGACACCGCGGTCCAGACGCTGCGTCGCAACTCGCTCTGGCCGGCGGCACCGGTGCAACGCAGCTCACGTACGTGGTTTTTGCCCTCGCGGCGCAGGCCTCTGTCGGTGCAGCCATCGGCGCCTTGCGGCGCGGCGGCCAGCACCGTGCTCAAGTGGTTGCTGGCCAAGCATTCCCGGTGCAAAAAGGGGTGTTCGCCGTTGCGCACCGTCATGGTTTCCCACTGGCCGGCTTCGATACTCGGCAGGCTGGCTGCCCAACTGGCACCTGCAACGGTCAACGCACAGGCTGTGGTCAAGCCACTGCGGCGCCACATCAGATACGCTCGACGATGGTGGCGATGCCCATGCCGCCGCCCACACACAGCGTGGCCAGGCCGTAGCGAAGCTGGCGGCGGTGCAGTTCGTCGATCAGGGTATTCAGGATCATGGCGCCGGTGGCACCCAGGGGGTGCCCCATGGCGATCGCGCCGCCATTCACATTCACCTTGTCGTGCGGCACGTTCAACTCGTTCATGAACCGCATCGGCACCGCGGCAAATGCCTCATTGACCTCGAACAAATCGATCTGGTCCACCGTCAAGCCGGCCTTCGCCAAAGCCTTGCGTGCTGCGGGCACGGGCCCGGTCAGCATGATGGTTGGGTCGGCGCCACTCAGCGCGGCGGCCACGATGCGGGCGCGCGGGGTCAGCTTGTGGGTTTGGCCGGCTGCTTCCGAGCCAATCAGGATGGCGGCCGCGCCGTCGACGATGCCCGACGAGTTGCCAGCATGGTGTACGTGGTGGATGCGCTCAACCTGCGGGTAGCGGGCCAGGGCCACAGCGTCAAAACCCATCGCACCCATCTGTTCGAAAGAGGCTTTCAGGGAGCCCAGACCTTCCAGCGTGGTGTGGGGCTTGATGAACTCGTCAAAGTCCAAAATGGTTTGGTCAAGAAAGTCCTTGACCGGCACCACCGAGCCCGCGAAGTAGCCGCCTTCGCGCGCCTTGGCGGCGCGCCGCTGGCTCTCGAGTGCGAAGGCATCCACGTCTTCCCGGCTGTAGCCGTCAAGGGTGGCAATCAAATCGGCGCCAATGCCTTGCGGCACGAAGTTGGTGGCGCAACTGGTCTCCGGGTCTTGTGCCCAGGCGCCGCCGTCGGAGCCGATGGGCACGCGGCTCATGCTTTCCACGCCGCCAGCCACCACCAGGTCTTCCCAGCCTGAGCGCACTTTTTGCGCGGCCATGTTCACCGCTTCCAGACCCGAAGCGCAAAAGCGGTTGAGTTGCACGCCGGAGCAGCGAAAGTCCCAGCCCGCCTTGAGTGCGGCCACTTTGGCGATCACCGCACCCTGTTCACCCACTGGCGACACCACGCCCATCACCACGTCGTCCACCTGCGAAGTGTCAAAGTCGTTGCGACGCTGGAGCTCGGTCAGCACACCGGCGAGCAGATTGACGGGCTTGACCTCGTGCAGGCTGCCGTCTTTTTTGCCTTTACCGCGCGGGGTGCGGATGGCGTCGTATACGAATGCTTCGCTCATGGAAATGACTCCGGAACTGGGGTGTGACAGAAAGTTTGCAGTATATTCATTTCACCAAGCATTTGCTTGCTAAAAATACCCCAACCGGTGAAACCATGATCGAACGCAGCCTCTTCACAGCCGAACACGACGCATTTCGCGACAGCTTCCGCCGCTTTGTTGAAAAAGAAATCGTGCCGCACCACGATGCCTGGGAAGACCAGGGCCATGTTGACCGCGCCGTGTGGCAAAAGGCGGGCGAGAACGGTTTTCTGTGCATGTCGCTGCCAGAAACCTACGGCGGTTCGGACGCCGGCAAACTCTATTCGGTGGTGCAAATGGAAGAGCTGGCCCGCGCCGGCACCACCGGGATTGGCTACGGTTTGCACAGCGAGATCGTGGCACCCTACATCCTGCATTACGGCACCGAGGCGCAGAAACAGCACTACCTGCCCAAACTCGCCAGCGGCGAGATGGTGGGTGCGATCGCCATGAGCGAGCCGGCGGCGGGCAGCGATTTGCAGGGCATCAAGTGCACCGCGCTACAGCAGGCCGATGGCAGCTACCTGCTCAACGGCAGCAAGACCTTCATCACCAACGGCTGGCATGCCGATCTGGTGATTGTGGTGGCCAAAACCAACCCTGCCGCAGGCGGCAAAGGCACCAGCTTGTTTCTGGTGGAGCGCGGCATGCCCGGCTTCGAGAAGGGCAAACGGCTGAAGAAAATGGGCATGAAGGCACAAGACACGTCCGAGCTGTTTTTCAGTAACGTGCGCCTCACCGTCGACCACTTGCTGGGTGGTGCTGACTTTGAGAACAAAGGCTTCATCTGCCTGATGGAGCAGTTGCCCTGGGAGCGGCTGCAAATTGCCATCACCGCCGTGTCGGCCGCCCAGGCGGCGATTGACTGGACAGTGGACTACGTCAAAGACCGCAAGGTGTTTGGCCAGGCGGTCGGCAACTTCCAGAACACCCGCTACACCCTGGCCGAGTTGCAGACCGAGGTGCAGGTGGCCCGTGTGTTTGTAGACAAGTGCTGCGAACTGGTGGCCAACGACCAGCTCGACACCGCCACCGCCAGCATGGCCAAGTACTGGACCACCGACCTGCAATGCAAGGTGATGGACGAGTGTGTGCAGCTTTTCGGCGGCTACGGCTACATGTGGGAATACCCGATTACCCGGGCCTATGCCGACGCCCGCGTGCAGCGCATTTACGGTGGCACGAACGAAATCATGAAGGAGGTGATTTCGCGGGCTATGGGTTTGGGTGGCCGCTGATGCGCCGCCTGCGCTGTGCATTGTGGGCCGCTGCATCGCTGCTTGCCATGCCGGCGCTGGCGGCGGAGACATACGTCTCGGATGCCGACCACACTTTTGCCAGTTTTGAGTTCAACCACCTCGGGTACAGCACCCAACGCAACCGGTTCGATGCGGTGCGCGCCACGGTGTTACTCGACCGCGAAAACCGCACGGGCACCGTGGAGGCGACCATCGATGTAGCGTCGGTCAGCACCGGGTCGGCGGCTTTCAATCAAACGCTGCAAGGGCCGTCTTTCTTTGATGCTGCCACGCACCCCACCATTCGTTTTCGCGGGAATCAGCTGGGATTTGACAAGTTCGACCATGTCAGCAGCGTGACCGGTGAGCTCACCATCAAGGGGGTAACGCAGCCCTTGACCTTGGAGGTGACCCGGTTCCGTTGCATGGTTCACCCCTTGCTGCGCAGGGAGGCTTGTGGTGCCAACGCCACCGCCAAAATCAGCCGCACTGCCTTTGGCCTCGGCAAGTTCGCGCCGCTGGTGGGCGACGAAGTGACGCTGTATATCGCGATTGAAGCCTTGAAGCCGTAGCCAATCAGCCCTGCCAGACGCAAAAAAGCCTGCGTGGGGCACACGCAGGCAGGCTGGAGAGACGGTTGCGGGAGATCAGTTCACGCGGCGTTCGATCACGATTTGCTCGACTTCCACGCGGCGGTTAGGTTCCAGGCAGACGATCAGGTCCGCGCGCTTTTTGTTGGAGCATTCGACCACCGGGTTGGCTTCGCCTTTGCCTTCGGCGTTCAAACGGCTGGAGGTCACGCCCTTGCCAACCAGGTAAGACTTCACCGCTTCGGCGCGTCGCTGGGACAGCTTCAGGTTGTAGGCGGGTGTGCCCAGACGGTCGGTGTAACCCACGATGTTGAGCGTTTCGGAACCACCGGCGCTGTTCAGTGCGCTGGCGAGCTGGTCCAACTTGGGCTGCGGTGCGCGCAGCTCGGCGCTGTCAAAGCCAAACAGTTCGGTAGCCGAGAGCGTGATGCGCTCGAACTTTGGTGCAGGTGGCGGTGGTGCAACCGGAACTGGCGCAGGCATTGGCGCAGGGGCTTGGGCGATCGGCGCGGGTGGCGGAATGTACTGGGCTTGGCGCACCGGCTGGGGCGCTTTGTCAAAGTAGTAAGCCAGTCCCACGTTAGCGCTGTCGGTGATGGAGTGGTCAGCATTGAAGGTGGTGCCCCGCAAATGGGCGGCGCTGCGGCGAACGTCGGCTTGCACGAACAGGCGCTCGGTCAAAGCGGCCTGCACACCGAAACCAGCACTGATGTAGGGCGAGGTTTCGTTGCTGCCACCAATGCGGTCCCGCTGGGCGCCAGCGCCTACCAGGACGAACGGGCGCACAGCGCCCCGGCTCAGCATGTAGAGGCCATCGACGCCCAGGGTGCCCTGTTCATAGCGCGGTGTACGGCCGTGGTCACGCGAGTAGGTGCCCCCCAGTTGCAGGTCCCACGATGGGGACACTTGTTTACCAAAACGAAGGCCAACGCCGGGGGCGTTGTGGCCGTCGTTGAACCGGTTGTCGGGTTTGCTGACACCGATGCTGGGCATGATGTACCAGGACGG